>DATFQZ010000152.1:0-22817 GCA_035263765.1 Candidatus Angelobacter sp.
GCCGAGCAACGTCATGATGTCCCACTTGGTGGGCCAGTACATGCCCCAGCTGCTGGGAACGAAATCTCGCTGCAAACTCATCACCACGATTACGAAGCGCTCCAGCCACATGCCGCATTGGATCACGCACGAAATCAGGAAGAGCGCCAAGGGCGAAGAGCGCATTCGATTCATCCACAGCAACTGCGGCGTAATGATGTTGCAGAGAATCAGGACGAAATAAAACAGGGAATACGGCCCGTGCAGCCGGTTGTGGACCATCGCCAACTCGTACTTATCCTGGCTGTACCACCCCATGAACATTTCCAGCACGTAGGCGTAAGCCACGATCATGCCCGTGGCCAGCATCACCTTGCCGCAATTTTGCAAATGACGGAGGGTGATGAAGTCCTGCATGTTGTAGAGATAGCGGAAGGGAATGGCCAGGATGAGCACCATAGCAAATCCTGAAAAGATGGCGCCGGCGACGAAATAGGGCGGGAAGAAAGTCGTGTGCCATCCCGGCACCACGGCAACCGCAAAGTCCAGGCTGACTACGCTATGCACGGACAGCACCAGAGGCGTTGCCAGGCCGGCCAACAGCATGTAGGCGGTCTCATAGCGGTTCCAGTGGCGGGCTGAACCGCGCCAGCCCATGGCCAGCATCCCGTAGATGCGGCGCACCACCAGGCTCTTGGCCGAGTCGCGCAGGTTGGCAAAGTCGGGAATCAGTCCGACGCCCCAGAACAGGAACGAAACTGTGAAATATGTCGAAACCGCGAACACGTCCCAGATCAGCGGGCTGCGGAACTGTGGCCACACACCCATGGTGAGTGGGAGAGGAAACAGCCAGTAAGCCGCCAGCCAGGGACGCCCGGTGTGGATCAGGGGGAATAAGCCCGCCTGCATGACGGCAAAAATCGTCATAGCTTCGGCGAAACGATTGATCGAGGTTCGCCAGCTCTGCTTGAACAAAAGCAGAATGGCCGAGATCAGCGTGCCCGCGTGGCCGATACCGATCCACCACACGAAGTTGACGATAGCGAATCCCCAACCAACCGGGATATTGATGCCCCAAATCCCGGTGCCGCGCGCGAACAGGTAGGCGATGGCCGTGTTCAACATGCCCACGATGGTCACGGCCAGGGCAACAATTGCGAACCAGAACAACGGTGTGTGCTTGGTGAGCACAATGCCGGCGATACGGTCGGTTGCCGTCCCCAGGTCGTGGCCGGGGCCGATGACCGGCGGCCTTACGCCCTTAGGCGGCAGTAGATCGATTTCTTCAATCTGGGGCATTTGCTACGCCTTCTCCGGAAGTTCAGGATTCGTGTTCCATACCGCTGCGGTATAGGTGGTGCGCGGGCGCGTGTTCAGTTCCGGGACCAGCGAGTAATTACGCTTGTCGGCCTTAAGTTTCGAAACGCGGCTGTCCTTGTCGTTCTTGTTGCCGAAGGTAATCGCCTGCGTGGGACAGACCTGCTGGCAGGCGGTCAGTATCTCGCCGTCGCGTATGTAGCGGTCCTGTTTTTCCGCGTTGATGCGCGCGGCGTTGATGCGCTGCACGCAGTACGTGCACTTTTCCATCACGCCGCGGCTGCGGACGCTCACGTCAGGGTTGCGCATCATCTTCAGGCTGGGGGTATCGAAGTCGGCAAAGAGCATGAAGTTGAACCGCCGGACTTTGTACGGGCAGTTGTTGGAGCAATAACGCGTGCCCACGCAGCGGTTGTACACCATGTCATTCAGGCCTTCGGTAGAGTGCGTGGTGGCGCCCACCGGGCACACCGGCTCGCACGGCGCGTTTTCGCACTGCATGCAGGGCACGGGCTGGAAATAAATGTTCGGGTTCGCCGGATCGCCTTCGTAATAAGCATCAATGCGGATCCATCCCATCTCGCGGCCGCGCTGTACCTGGTATTTGCCTACGATCGAGATGTTGTTCTCCGCGTAACACGCCACTGAGCACGCCTGGCACCCGACGCATGAATTCAGATCGATGGTCATGCCCCAGGCGTATCTCTCGTAGAACCCTTTGTCCCCGAAATACGGGTAGAGAGACTCGTCTGTCTTGGGAATCTCCTCGGGATTCTCGTTGGCGAAATTGGGGTTCTTCCGGTACGCCTCCAGGGATTTCGCTACTTTCACCGGCTCGCGGTCGTCCATGGTGAAGTGGCCCTGGGTCACGGCGATGGGGTAATGGTCGCCGGTCGTGCTGATGATCCCGGCGCCCGCGTACGCCGCGCCCGAACGGACCGAATAAGCGTCGTAGCCGCGAGGTTTGCCAACGCTCCTGGTAGGACGGGGAGCATCGCTCCTGGCCAGGTCTTCTCCGGTATCCGAGCCAACGCGTCCCGTCCTCTCTTGCCCATAGCCGAAGAACAACGTGACCGCTCCGTCAGGATGTCCAGGCTGGGTCCAAGCCGGGGCTCTGACAGTGCGACCGCCAACATTGATCGCAATTACGTTCTGGGCATCTGATTGGTGGTCCTTGTTGACGTTCTTCTGCAGGTCAGACTGGCTGATCAACTCGCCTTCCAGTTCCTCAAAACCTAAGCGCCCGGCCATCGCGGGGCTGATCATGGCGACGTTGTCCCAGGTGGTGCGAGTCAACGGCTTCGGCGTCTCCTGCAGCCAGCCATTATTGATAAAGCTTCCGTCGTAGATCGTGGGATCGGGGCGGAACATCACCTCGACCACTTCCCCTTTTACTTCGGCGGGGGCGGCTTGTGTAAAAACCATTTTTAGGACGGTACGAACTTCAGGCTCGGGAAGCGATCCCAGCTTGAGCGTGACGCTCCGCGCTGGGAAAGCGCTGCCGGCTATGAAGCCGTCGTGGACGGAGCGCCGCCACCATTTGTCGAAGTCGTCACCCGAATGCTGCGAGCGCCAATAGGCCTGCAACAGATCGTAGCCTGACACCCCTGGCTGATCCGTGAAAATACCCAGGATCTCGTGCGCGCTCTTGCCATCGTAGAGCGGCGAAATCATCGGCTGGATAATGCTCGCCGTGCCGTCATGCGCGCGGACATCGCTCCAGGACTCCAAGTAGTGAGCTTCCGGAACGTGCCAGTGACAGAACGGAGTGGTGTCGTTGTCGTAAAGCGAAAGCTGGATCGTGACCGGCGGGACCTCGCGCTTGCTCGCGTTGGTAAGCAGCTTCTCCAAGGCGGACTGGAAGTCGAGATCGGCAGGCGCGTCGTAAACTTGGTTGCCGCCGATGATGATCAGCGTTTCCACTTTGCCGCTGTTCATGTCGTCCACCAGCTCACGGATGGACTGCGTGTGTTCGACCGCATCCACCTCCACCGGCTCGGTATAGAACACGGTCTGCCCGGCATTCCCCAGCTTGTCATTCATAGCGTGGGCCAACGCATGCACCGTGGCGCTCTGGAACTCCCCGGGAACCACCAGGCTCTTGCCGCGATGCTTCGTAAGGTCGGCGGCAACGGCGTCAATCCACTTGTGCTGCGGCTCCGAAAGCGGCGGCGCGGCAGCGCCGGCCACGCCAAGCTTTGCAGCCAGGGCGCGAGCGACCTTTTCCACGTCCGAGTGGCGCAGCACCAGCCAGTGGTCGGCTTTCGCGCCGGTGGTGGTGGGCGAACTCTCGGCCGCATAGAGACGGTTCATTCCCTCACCCGGTTCTTTGCGCCGGGACATGAAATCGCGGGCGTAGCGCACGAAGCCGGGGAACCATGCGCCGGAGAGGAAGTCGGCATCGAGCGAGACCACGACGTCGGCAGCGGCAAATTTGTATTGAGGATCGTACTCGGCTCCGAATGCCAGCTTGGAGCCGGCGCGCGCCCCATCGCGATGGACCGGGTCCCAGCGATGCCACTTGGCCTGCGGGAAGATCTGCAGGATGGCCTTCATCTGCGAACCCAGGGTCGGCGAACTCACGGCTCCGGTCAGAAACCGCAGCCCCGCGCCCTGATTGCCTTTGTGATACACCACGCGATTGCGCGCGGCTCCCAGGAACTCGCCCCAGGGACGCGGCTCGCCCATGTGCGTGATGGCGATCGAGCGGTCAGGATCGTACAGCCCGAGGATGGAAGCTTGCGCGAAAAGATCGGTGGCGCCCAGGCTGCAAGCGTGCTGGGGATTGCCTTCAATCTTGGTAGGACGGAACTCGTGCGTCTCGACCAGCAGGGGCAGCCCATAACCGGCAAAGGGCATGGCCGTAGCGTAGAAGATAGGCCTTCCGGGAATCAGCTCTTCCGGTTGGCGCACGTATGGCAGAATCTGCTCCAGCGGCTGCTTGGTGCATCCTGCCAGGCCGGCCAAGGCCATGGAAGCTCCGGCCAGTTTCAGAAAGTTACGCCGCGAAACCGGATCCAGCCACTCCGAGTGCTGCCGCGGGAACTCGCGTTCCAGCAGTTCTCCGAACGCGGCCTCGTGCTTCCCGGAAAGCTCCTCCAGGGAGCGCCAAAACTTGGGCCCTTTGGCTTCCGCCAACTCCTTGCGCACGGCTTCCAGTTCCTTGCGGGCGGGCTTGATGGCGCTCACCGGAACCAGACTGGGATTTGAATCGATCGTTTTAGACATTCGCTTCCATTTGGGTTTCCACTCTTCTTATCTGTGGCACGTGGAGCAACTGGTAATGTCCTGCACCGTGCGCAGGTTGTACTTCCTCGCCAGGGCGTTGCCGAGTTCGTCCTGGCTGAAATACCTTGTCCCGTCGAAATCTACGAAATGTTCCCGGTTGGGCTGCTGGTACGTCATGTTGAACACCTCTTCCTTCGGTCGCAGGAACTTTTCCGGCTGGCGATGGCAGTTCAGGCACCATTCCATCTGCAGGGTGTTCTCCGCATACATCAGCGGCATTTCATCCACCGGACCATGGCAGCTCTTGCAGCCGACGCCTTTGGCCACGTGGATGCTGTGATTGAAATACACAAAGTCCGGCAGATCATGAACCCGGGTCCATTTGATCGATTCCCCGGTACGGTAGCTGTATCGGACCGGCGCCAGCATATCGGTGTTGGTCCACATCTGGGCATGACAGTTCATGCAGGTCTTGGTAGGTGGAATGCCGGCAAAACTGGATTCTTCCACCGAAGTGTGACAGTAGCGGCAGTCCAGTCCCAGACCAGCCACGTGGTGTTGATGGCTGAATGGCACCGGTTGGTCTGGCGCAATCTTCTGGTTGGTGACGTAAGGGGAACGCTGAAGCTGCATCAGCGCCGCTCCGACTGCAGAGAGAAGAAGCACGATGCCGAGGATGCTAGCGCGGGCTAGTGTGTTTGCACTGCGGTCGAAAATCTGTGCCATGGGTCGATTTCTTTCCGGGCGGAAAGCGCCGCGCGCGGACTGATATACGCGATCTCGAGTCCCCCGGAAATGTTCGTAAATACTCGCCGACGAAAACTCATGATTATAAACAAGAGTTGCGGATTCAGCCAACCCTCCGCGCGAAAAATGTGAGGAAAACTTCTAAGATGCATGCACTACGCCCGACTTTGCCCTCATTTTCGCTTGCCGCAACTTGAGAGTTCGTTCTGCTTGGGACGGAATTGCTGCTTGAGCTTGCGACCAACCACTGCCAAGCGAAAGTCACCGGCCGGGCACCCACAACACCGGCGCTCACATCCAACTTTTCCGAGGCGTTTCCCATGAAGACTTCCAACAAGATCATCTTCGGCAGCCTGGCTGCCGGCGCATTGATGGTGACTGCCGGGACCGCAGCCGGGCTGGGCGTGGCCCTTACCGGCCGGCATTTGTACCACCGCCTGCGCCGCCGCAGCGGCCGGCTCGCCTACGCCTGGAGTGGGGACGATCTGCGCGGCCAGACCGTACTCATCACCGGCAGCTCGCGCGGTCTGGGTCTGGCTTTGGCAGAGCAGTTTGCGCGGGAAGGCTGCAACCTGGTCTTGTGCGCGCGCAATGAGCGGGATCTCGCGCGCGCCCGCCAGAGAGTAGAGCGCCTGGGCGCCGAGGTCTATGCCGGGACTTGTGACGTGAGCCAGCCCAAGCAGGTCGACCATCTGATATCCGCCGCTCGCCGCCACTTCGGCCGCGTTGACATTCTGGTCAACAACGCTGGAACCATCTCGGTGGGGCCGCTCGAATCGCAGACGCTTGACGACTTCCACGAAGCCATGGACCACATCTTCTGGGGCACGGTCTACCCGACGCTCGCCGTGGTTCCGGAGATGATCGATCGCGAGCGGGGGCACATCGTCAACGTCACCTCCATCGGCGGCAGGGTAAGCGTGCCGCACATGCTTCCCTACAGCGCCGCCAAGTTCGCGACCGTGGGGTTCTCGGAAGGCCTGCACGCCGAACTGCGCCGCTTCGGCATCCACGTGCTTACAGTGGTTCCAGGACTCATGCGTACCGGATCGCACTTGAATGCGCACTTCAAGGGCGACCACGAAAGCGAGTACGGCTGGTTCGCCGTGAGCGCAACCAATCCGCTGCTTTCGATCTCAGCTGAACGCGCCGCCCGGAAGATTGTGGAGGCCACCCGCCACCGGCGGGCCGATGTAGTTCTGGGCTGGCAGGCTAAAGCTCTTGCCCACGCCCATCATGCGTCCCCGGGATTGATCGCGGAAGCTCTAGGGCTGGTCAACCTTCTTTTGCCTAGGGCGCAGCGTGGCAGCGTGCAGAAGAAGAGAGGTCACGAAAGCGAGTCTCAACTCACTCGCTCGCCCCTGACAAGGCTGGGAAGAAGAGCGGCCTTGCGCTACAACCAGGTGGAAGAAGCGGCATAAAGTCTTTGCCGCAGATTTGCGCTGATGAACGCAGATCGAAATCATCGGCCGCGAATGAACGCGAACTCACGCGAATTTCATTAGAAGACCTTAAGGCAGATTCGTGTTTATTCGCGAAATTCGCGGCTGGCTCTAGCTTGATCTGCGTTTTTCTGCGATTATCTGCGGCGACTTACTTGGTTGCTTCCTGAATTGCCATCTGCAACACCTCTGCGATATGCAGCGCCCGGCGTCCCGTCAACTGCTCAATCTGCTGGAAACAACTGAAGCCGTCGGCGATGATCAGCGTGTCTGGAGCTGCCTGGCGCACGGCGGGCAGCAGAACGCGCTCGCCGATCTTCACCGACACGTCGTACTTTTCCTTCTCAAAGCCAAATGAACCGGCCATGCCGCAGCAGCCGGAGTCGATGATCTGGAAATCCAGCCCCAACCGTTTGAGAAGCTCTTGCTCGGAATCGAACTTCAGGACCGACTTGTGGTGGCAGTGGCCGTGCACCAGGGCCTTACGGCTGAGCTGCGGCGGACGATAACCGGCCTTCTGCACCAGGAATTCACTGAGCAAAAAACTTTGCCGGCGAAGTTTCTCAGCCTGTTCGTTTGGACCAAGCAAGTTCGGCATCTCATCGCGGAACACAGAGACGCAGCTCGGCTCCAGCCCGATCACGGGCGTCCCCGCGGCGATCTCATCCTTCAGCTCCGCTAAGACTTCCTCGAGCTGCACTTTGGCGCGGTCGAGCATGCCGAAGTCGTAGAGCGGCCGCCCACAGCAAAGCGAAGCCTGTGGAAGCACGGCCTGATAGCCGGCGTGCTCCAGCACTTCCACCGCCGCCTGCCCAATCCGGGGATGGAAATGATTGCTCAACGTGTCCGGCCAGAGCATGACTCTTGGCTTGCCGGAGTTCTGAACAGGCCGCCTGCTGAACCAGGAACGCAATGTCTGATTCGCGAACTTGGGCATGCGTCGCTCGGGCGCCACGCCGCCGAACAACTTCAGAACGTTCGCGATCCCCGGTGTTTGGGTGAAGAAATTCACGAATCGTGGAGCCATGCTGGCCATCCGCGCCCATTGGGTGATCAATCCCATGGCATAAGCCGCGCGAGGGCGGACGCGCCCCTCATAGTAATGAGCCAGGAACTCGGACTTGTAGGTGGCCATGTCCACATTCATGGGGCATTCCGTCTTGCAGGCCTTGCAGGCAAGACAAAGCCCGAGTGCATCGTGGACGGTTTCGCTCCGCCATCCGCCTCGCAGGGGATCGCCGCGCAGCATCTCGAACAGCAGCCGGGTGCGGCCGCGAGTGGAATACATCTCCTCGCGTGTGGCCATGAAGCTGGGACACATCGTGCCGCTCTCATCTTTGCGGCACTTGCTCACGCCGACGCAGAGCGTGGTGGCTTCGGCAAAATGTCCGTGCTCCTCAGGAAATGAAAAGTAAGTCTTGAGTTTCGGCGGATCGTAACCGGCTCCCAAGCGAAGGTCGGCGTCGAGTGGCTTGGCGTCGATCTTCTTCCCCGGATTCATCTTCCAGTCCGGGTCCCATATGCGCTTGAACTCGCGGAACGCTTCCATTAACTCCGGACCGTACATGCGGACCAGAAGCTCTCCGCGGGCCTGGCCGTCGCCGTGCTCGCCGGAAAGCGAGCCGCCCAGTCGAACCACCAGATCCGCCCCTTCTTCGACGAACGACCGGAAATTCCGGATGCCGGCCTCGCTGACCAGATCAAAATTGATCCGCATGTGCACGCATGCCTGACCGAAATGGCCGTAGAGCGCGCACTTGTAACCGTGTTCGCCCAGCAAGCGCCGCAACTCACGTAGGTACGTGCCGAGGTTCTCGATAGGGACTGCGGCGTCTTCCCAACCTTCCCATGCCTCTGGGTCGCCGGGGACGCGGGAGGTCGCGGCCAAACCCGACTCGCGCGCCTTCCACACGATCTGCGTTTCCTGCTCGTCTTCGAACAGCCGCATGTTGGGGGGAGGAACGTTGCCCTGAGCGTTCAGCGCTGCCATCAAGCCTTTTGCTTTGGCCGTTGCTTCGTCTTTGGTCGCGCCGCCAAACTCGCAGAGCAGCCAACCCTTGCCTTCGGGCAGCAGCTTGATGCTCGCGAGGTGCAGGCCCTTCTTCTTCATGTTCTCGATAAGAGCGTCGTCCATGCCTTCGAGACCGATGGGCTGGGACTTACAGACCTCTGGCACGTTGTCGGCTGCGGCGTAGACGTCTCGATATCCAAGTACCAGCGTGGTGCGTTTCCGGGGCCAGTCCACCAGCCGCACCTTGGCGCCAAGAACGATCACGCATGTTCCCTCGCATCCCACCAAGGATCGCGCAACGTGGAAATTGTTTTCAGGCAGGAGCTCGTCCAGGCTGTAGCCCGAGACACGCCGCGGAATCTTCGGATAGCGCTTGCGGATGAGATCGGCATACTGGTCGCGCAACGCGCGCAGACGAGAGTAGATTTCCGCGCGACGGCCGCCTTCGGACACTATCTGCTGCAACTCGGCTTCTGAAGTCGGCCCCACGCGCAAGCGCAGGCCGTCATAGGTCAGGATGTCGAGTTCCAGGACGTTGTCCACCGTGCGTCCGGCCATCATGGAGTGCACGCCGCAGGAGTTGTTGCCGATCATCCCGCCCAGGTTGCAGTATTCGTGGGTCGAGGGATCAGGTCCGAACGTGAGATCAAACTGGTTAGCGCGCTTGCGCAGATGGTCGAGCACTACGCCCGGCTGCACCCACGCATATTTCTCTTGGGAATTGAGCTCGATGATCTGGTTGAGGTACTTGGAAAAATCAATGATCACCGCGACGTTGCACGACTGCCCGGCCAGGCTCGTGCCGCCGCCGCGCGGCAACACCGGCGCTCCATACTTCCGCGCCAATGCTACGGTCTGGATCACATCTTCGATCGTGCGCGGGATGACCACGCCGATCGGCGTCTGGCGGTAGTTCGAACCGTCAACGGCATAGAGCGCGCGGTAGCCGTCATCGAAGCGGACCTCGCCGGAGATGGCGGCGCGAAGGTCGGCAGCAAGGGCCCGGGCTCGGTTTTGCGGAAATTCTTCTGCCTGTGCAACGTTAGCAGTTTTCATCAGTGGCTCGGGTTCACGGTAGCGAACATCCCGGACGGATGCAAGTCTAGTACCTTCCCCCATCTTGACAGCTCCGCCCCTTGACCCAAGAATGTGACCTGCCAAAATCTTCTGCAGTTGACCAAGGACAGAGAGAACAAAGCTTGTTCATACTTCCGATCAACCGTGACAACTTTGTAGCTAAGACTCCTAGAGTCGTGATCGCGCTGATCGTTACGAACAGCTTGTTGCTCTTGGCCACCAACTGGGGCTCACAAAGCGTACTCGGCCAATATGGATTCACCCCGGCAGAACCCCGGGTGACAACTCTCTTCACTTCTATGTTTCTTCACGCCGGAATCCTGCACTTGCTGGGAAACATGTGGTTTCTCTGGATGTTTGGCGTGCGCGTCGAAGACCGGCTCGGCAGCCTAGGGTTCGCCCTGCTGTATCTGCTCTCAGGCTTGGGCGCGACCGGGCTTGATTACGCGTTCAACATCGGTTCCAAGGTCCCGTGCGTAGGAGCGTCCGGCGCCATCTCGGGTATTGCCGGCGCCTATTTTGCTTTCTTCCCAAGGTCTCGCGTCGATTTAGCGATTTACTTCCCTGGCTACTTCACGCAGTTGAAAACGTTTCAGACCCGAACTCACGCTGCCCTGGGCGCATGGTTCGGGGAACAATTCTTGCTCGGTCTTGTTTTCTACTATGCTCACTTTCGTTACTCCATAGCTTTTTGGGCCCATGTTGGGGGTTTTGCAGCTGGCCTGTTCTTCGCCCTAGCTTTTCTGGTGATAAGGCCTCCGGAAGGACTCGAAGCAGCTGGGCTTTCACTTCCCACGGAGGTCTTTCTTGGCGTGCGAAACTTGACGTCGATGCGCCGCTGGTATGGCAAGCTCGGCTTTCGGGAAACCGCCATGACACAAGAAGACAAAGATTATGGCGGCGTGATGGCTCTCAATTCCGGGGGTGATGGTGAACCGATCCTGTTTCGCCACGCCGACGCTGAAGACACTCCGGCTACCATTCTGATCGACGTCAAACATCTCGACAAAGCCCGGGGTATTCTCCGTGACCGAGGCCTGCCGGTCTCGGCCATCTGGTTTGACAAGCAGGGCACGCAGTGTTTCTCTCTGGACGACGCGGAAGGGAACACCCTCAAGTTCACACAAAGTACAGGCCATCACCGCCGCCTTGCCGCTCCGTGATGCTCCGCTCGATAGATAACACCTGTAAAAATGCCATCACGTCGACTGCAGGATCGCCGCGCCGTCGCCGTCGCTCCCTTTATAATGAATGTTTTCCATGCCAACTCAAACGTCTTCATTTCCTGAAACCCTGGAAACTTCGCGGCCGTCCTCACGACGCAATCTCTTCGTTTTTCTCATCGTGCTGGTCTGGGCCATCGTTTACCTGGGCACCCTCGTCCACCCTACGCTGCAAGACGACGCCGACACCGTCCATGCCGAAGCGGCGCGTGAGATGGCCCAAAGCGGCGACTGGGTCACCCTGCGCATCAACGGCGGCGATGGCGCGACTGGTTTTCGCTATCTCGAAAAAGCTCCGCTGATGTATTGGGCTGTGGCCGCGAGCTTCAAGGTTTTCGGCGTGCACGACTGGTCGGCGCGGCTGCCCATCGCGCTGGGCGTGCTGGCCCTGCTGCTGGTCACGTATCGGTTGGGCCGCAGAATTTACTCCGAGGAAGGCGGGCTTTACTCCGCTTTGGTGCTGGCCACTGGGTTCGGCCCGTTCATCTTTACGCGGATCCTAATTCCTGACATGGCAGTGGCTTTGTGGCTGGCGCTGGGCTTCGACTTCTTTCTGACCACTCTCGAGCAAGCAGACGCCGGCCAGAAACCCTCAACCTGGCTGTGCTGGGGCATCGCTGCCACGATGGCCCTCAACGTTCTGACCAAAGGCCTGATCGGTCTGGTCTTCCCGGTTGGGACCTTCGTGCTGTTTCTCCTGTGCACGGGGCGCCTGCGCCATCTGCTCAAGCTGCGTCTGGTCTCGAGCTTCCTGGTGTTCCTGGTGATCGCTGCGCCGTGGCACCTGCTTGCCGGATTCCGCAACCCTGCGCAAGGAAACGCCAAGGGATTCTTCTGGTTTTATTTTGTCAACGAACATTTCCTACGCTACCTGAAGAAGCGCTATCCCGCGGACTACGATACGGTCCCGATCTGGCTCTTCTGGGGGCTGAATCTGGTTTGGCTCATGCCGTGGACGGCCTTCATCGTCCAGGCCTTTCGCCAGGTTCCGCTGCGCGCGCGGGAATGGCGCGCCGGGCTGAGCAAGCAAGGGCAAGGCACGCTACTGTTCGCGATCTGGATCCTATGGGTCCTGGTGTTCTTCAGCTTCTCCAGCCGCCAGGAGTACTACGTGATCCCCGGAATTCCCGGTCTGGCGCTTTTGCTCGGAGGATGGCTGGCGCGCGAAACAACCTCACCAGTGGACAGCCGGGAGCGCCGCGGAGGAAGGATCGCGTCGGCGGTCTTGATGGCCATCGGCGTTCTGGCTTGCGCCTTCGCCGTGATGCTGGCGGCACAATCGAAAACTCCGCCGCTCAACTATGACATCGCCGATCTGCTCAAGAGAAACCCAACGGAATATGAGCTTTCTTTCGGGCACTTCCTCGACCTCACGCCGCAAGCCATGGGAGCGTTCAAGATTCCGCTGCTGGCCACAGGGATTGCCCTCGCGGTGGGGACCATTCTCAACTTCCTGCTGCGGCGCGGGAATCGCGCCTTCGCCGCCAACCTGGTTCTGGCGGCGATGATGGTGGTGATCCTGCGCGCCGCTCAGACGGGCCTAGAGATCTTCTCGCCGGTGCTTTCGTCCGAGAAGCTGGCCCGCGCCGTCGAAAGCCATTGGACGCCGGGCGCCGTCATCGAGACCAACGGCGATTACGAAACGGCCTCCAGCGTGAACTTCTACACGCGCCGGCAGATTCGCATGCTCAACGGACGTTGCAACAACATCTGGTACGGCTCGGAGTTTCCCGATGCTCCGCAGGTCTTTGATGATGATTCTTCCTTCGAGAAGCTTTGGCAGAGCCCGCAAACGGTTTTCCTGCTGACCGCGGAAACCGCGCTTGCGAAGAGTGCGCCGAGTGACAAATGCCCGCAGGACGACAGATTGCCCGCGTACATCAAGAAGGATCAGGCATGCCAGGTAGCAAAGTGGGGTGGGAAACTGCTGCTTACCAATGAGCTGAAACTTTGTCCTGCTCCGGCTCCGCCGCGGGAATAATGCTCTCGCCATTCTCGTGAGCCGGACGGATCTTGCCGTCTTCGAGGATGAAGATGTCACCGCGCCAGTGCACGGTGTGGTCGGCAAAGCTGGCGAACCATACCCAGAAGGCCACCAGGTCGCGCAAAGGCAGGAGCCAGAGATGGCGCCACACAGCGCGATCGTGCACCACGCCCAAACCGACTTCCAAGGCCACAGCCGCGCGCAGGAGCGCCGCCGCAGCGAGCACCGTCCACGACCACCACGTACCCGCGGCTAAGACCACGGCAATCATGGCCCAGGGGAGGCCGAAGGTCAGCAAAAGGCCGAGATAGCCCATGCGCCGGGAATCGCGGGTGCTGCGCGCCCAGCGCATCTGGTGTTGGAAGAACTCGCGGAAGCTGTACGCCGGCAAATGAGTTTCTACAACCACGTCAGCCAGCACCACCTCGGCGCCGGATTGGGAAACGCGGTATCCGAGTTCAAAATCGTCAGCCAGATAATTCACCAGGGGCCGCAGCCCGCCAATGCCGTTCAGCGCGGTGCGTGAGATTGCAAGGGTGGAGCCCAGCGCGAAGTGAATGCCGCCTTCGATCTGCCGCGCGGTCAGCACGCCGGCGATGAAATCCGTGCTGATGCCGATGGACTCGAGCTTCGAGCCCAGCGTGCCGGCAGCAATCCCGCGATACGGGCAAGTGACCATGCCCACCTGCGCGCCGGCGAACGGCGCCATCACGCGCTGCAAATAGTCGGGCGTGACGTAAATGTCGCTGTCGTTGATCAGGAGATGGTCGTACCTGGCCTGGGGAAGCATCTGCACCAGGTTGCTGGTTTTGCGATTGTTGCCCAGGATCTCAGGACACACTACCAATTGGATGGGGCAACTTGGAAACTCGCGCATCAACTGCTCGACCGCTTCTACAGCGGGGTCGTCGGCTTCGCTCACGCCGAAGATGATCTCGTACTCCGGGTAGTCCTGCACGCAGTGGCTGCGGAAGCTTTCATACATCTGGGGATCGACGCCGCGCAGCGGCTTCAGAATGGAAACCGGCGGGGTGAACGGCGCCAGCGGTTTGCCGCCGGCGCGGCGAAACGCGCGCGCGCTCCACAGACAGAGCGCGTAAAACCCCATGCCGGCGACAGCCACTCCTGCGGCCACGATGCTGGGTAGATGGTTCAACATCAATTCAGAGTCTTAGCTTCTTCTATTGTAAGTCACTTTGGGGCCCACGAATGTTCAAGTGACTACCCTATACTCAAAATGGCACTGCAAATGACTGAAAAAGGTTGCGCAATCATAGCAATTGTCGCCCAAAAAAGTAACCAAAAGTTACTCTGAACTGTGCCTGTTGGCTGAGATGAACAGTATCGTGCCTTAAGATGGTTGAAGTCTTGTTGAGTTCTGAAGCCGACACTGAAGGCGTCTATAATATGGTTAGCTGATGCTGGACCGGATGGTCGCCGTCTTGCCGTGAACGCCCGCCTCAGGCGGGGCCGCGCAGCACGAGGGAGGAAAGTCCGAACTCCGCAGGGCAGTGTGCCGGATAACGTCCGGGAGGACGGCGTCAAGGCCGTTCGACGGAGAGCGCCACAGAGAACATACCGCCCCGCTTTGGCGGGGTAAGGGTGAAAAGGTGCGGTAAGAGCGCACCGCCCGGGCAGTAATGACCGGGGCATGGCAAGCCCCACACGGAGCAAGACCAAATAGGGAAGGAACAGGATGGAAACATCCTGTGCGTGCCGGCCCGGCGCGCCCAACTTCCGGGTAGGTCGCTTGAGCCTGCCAGTAATGGCCGGCCTAGAGGAATGACCGTCAACGGCGGCAACGCCGTACAGAATTCGGCTTACAGGTTCAGCATCACAAATGGCCCTCAGGTTCGAAAGAATCTGAGGGCCTTCATATTCTTTCTGAAATCCCGATCCCGCGAAGCGGGAGAGGGATCCTTATAACCACAAAGGACACGAAGGAACACGAAGAGGGCTCCCTATTTTGGTTGACTCACTGGCGGAGGTGCGACGTAGCGGATCTCTGTGTGAATAACAGCCCCTTTTGGTCCGACGGCCCAGATATCCACGACAGAAGTCCCCTTCACCGTCAACCCAACGCTGTTTAGGTTCTCTTCACCCATTCGTATCCAAGGGTATTCACCAACGTTGTGAAACATCCCTTTGATGCCCGCAGCAACGAAACCATCCTTCAGAGGCGTATTGACCACGGATGAAAGATACAGGCCACCGGGAATCGTCGGTGTTCCCGCCTGCCACGTCTTCCCGACGTCACTCGTACGCATCACGCTCGGTAGATTCGAACCTTCCGGATGCGCGTAATCGCCTCCCACGGCGATGCCGTTTTTCGCGTCCTCAAACGCCAGCGAGAAAATTCCCGACGAAGCATTCGCCGGGTGGATCGGTGTCTCTGCCACCTGCCAGGATTTGCCGCGATCGCTGGAACGAAACACCCGTGCCACACTTGCTCCACCCGTTGCGAACCAGACATTGCTCGCGCCCTGCACGGTGAGGCAAGAATTGCTCGCGGCGAATGCGCCTTCGTTCTTGAGAGCCGCAGGCAGCGCAGCCGGTGGAATCTGTTTCCAGGTCGCGCCGCCGTCGTCGGTTGTGAAGAGCGCAAACTTGCCATCCACCGGATCGCTGAGCACGATGCCGTGCTTGCGATCCCAGAAGGCAACGGCGTCAAAGAAAATCCCGGCGCGCTTTTCCTCAAAGACCTGCTGCCAGTTCTTTCCGCCGTCGCTGGTGCGATAGATGTGCGCTTGACCTTTTTCCGCTGGACCGGAGCTGATGATTACGGCGTTCTTTTCATCGAAGGCGTGGATGCCGCGAAAGTCGAGGGCTTCGGCGCCGGGTACAACGATCACGGCCCAGTTCTTGCCGCCATCGACGGTGCGGATGACTGTGCCCCCGGTCCCGCTAGCCCAAATCACGTTCTGGTTGACCACACTCAGTCCGCGCAGGCTGGCCGTGGTGGCGACGGGGACTTTCTGCCATTGCGCGGAAGCGACAGTGGCGAGTAGTAACAGCAAAGAGCACAAGAGTTTCATCTTCAAGCTCGATTCAGGTATCGGTTAAGGCGCTAATGAACCTCATGAACTCGTGAACGGAAGGGAATTCTGTGACACTGCCTGGGGAGAACGCCTTGCGGCTGCATTCACGCTCCAAGCTTTCTCGGGATCCTTCGACTCCGCGCCCAACCTGGTCGTGAAGGGCAGATGGTCGCGGCGCTCCGCTCAGGATGACAGGTGCAAGCGTTGTTGCCAGATATCAATACCCTAGTCTGCATTGCCGTGTCAAAGAATAGACCATGAAATAAACCTTCCTTATTCGCGCCATTCGCGTTGATTCGCGGCTAACTTCTGATCCCGCGTTCATCCGCGCAAATCCGCGGTAAGGTTTTTCACTCTCCCGAACGTGCCAATTCCACCGCGCGCACCAGCGCTTGAGCCTTGTTCAGGCATTCCTGATATTCGCTCTCCGGGACGGAATCGGCTACGATCCCGGCGCCTGCCTGCACGTACGCCTTCTTGCCTTTCACCAGCATGGTGCGGATGACGATACAGGAATCGAGATTGCCGGCGAAGTCGGCGTAGAGGACCGCGCCGCCGTAGATGCCGCGGCGCACCGGCTCCACTTCCTCAATAATCTCCATGGCCCGCACTTTAGGCGCGCCGGTGAGCGTACCGGCGGGAAAACACGCTGCCAGTGCGTCTACCGCTCCCAGGTCACTCCGTAAAGTGCCTTCCACGGCAGAGACGAGATGCATCACATGCGAGTAGCGCTCCACGAACATCAAGTCAGGCACCTTGACGCTGCCGAATTCGCTGACCCGGCCCACGTCGTTGCGGCCCAGGTCCACGAGCATGACATGCTCGGCGCGTTCTTTCTCATCGCGGCAAAGTTCCTGCTCGAGACGCAGATCTTCCGCTTCGTCCTTGCCGCGCTTGCGCGTCCCGGCGATGGGACGGTACTCGAGCTTGCGTCCGGTTACACGCACCAGCATTTCCGGCGACGTGCCCAGGATGGTCATACCGTCCATGCGCAGGAAATACATGTAGGGCGAAGGATTCACGCGGCGCAGAGCGCGGTAGATGCTCAGCGGCGGCACTCCCGGCTCCAGTTCCACGCGCAAAGAAGGCACGGCCTGGAAGACGTCGCCGGCCATGATGTACTCCTTGATCTTCTCCACTGTGCGCAGAAAATGAGCTTTGCTGACGGAGACCGCCGCTTTCAGTTTTCCTTTTTGTGGTCTTGCCGGTTTGAGGAATTTCTTTCCTAAAGGCGCGGCCAATTGCTTTTCGATCCTGGCGATGTCACGCAACGCTTGCGCATAGGCGCGCCGCGGCGAGGTCCGGCGCACATCCGCCGTGGCGATTATGTAGATCTCGTGGCGGACGTGATCGAAAGCCAGCAGCCGGTTGAAGAACATCAGCTCACAATCAGGTATTTTCAGATCGTCTTTGGCCAGCTCCGGCAGCTTCTCCAGTTGCCGAACAGCGTCGTGAGAGAAGAATCCTACGGCGCCGGCCGTGAACGGTGGCAACCCAGGCACCCGGGCCGTCCGATGTTCGCGCAACAGGCGATCCAGCACCTTGAAGACGCTGCCTTCCAGTTGCTCTTCCCTGCCGTAGTGGTCCAGCGTGATGCGGCGCCCGCGGGCACGGAGCGTCATATACGGACGCGCACCCAGAAAGGTGTACCGGCCGACTTTTTCTCCACCTTCCACCGATTCCAGCAGAAATGCGTTGGGCTCGTCGGCGGCGATGCTCAGGAAGGCCGAAACCGGGGTGCGCAGGTCGGCCGCCACGGTCTTGGCCACCGGCACGAGCGTGGCATCCTGCGCCAGGGCGGCAAACGCTTGATACGAGGGCAGTATCATGGGGTCTTTTATCTTACCGGATAAGCCTGACCTCGTTCCTTCAAGCTCCCCTTTGGGTAGTGGTGCAGTTTGACTTGCGAGGCTCTTGTGGCACAGCCGCCCCCGGCTGTGTGGCCAGAAAAAGACACAGGCGAGGGCGCCTGTGCTACATGGCCATCGCCGAACTGCACCACTACCCCCCTTTGCCCGAAGGGACACGTCCTTCTTTCGCGGGCCCAAGTACACATCTGATTACCGGCAACCGTGGCCGGAGGATGGCGGTTTGGATATACTTTTCTTCATTCTCAGCCCCTCCCCTCGGGTGGAACGGATTCCCGTCTGAGCTCCCCAGGTGCTTGTAATAGCGAGAAAAGTCAACCGAAGGTGAAGTGATGCTGGTCAGATTCTGGGGCGTACGCGGTTCAACACCCACGCCTCAGCCGGAAAACTTGCGCTATGGCGGCAATACTTCCTGCGTGGAAGTGCGCATGAACGGGCACATCTACGTGTTTGACTGCGGTACGGGTTTCCGCAACCTTGGCAAGCAACTGCAGCGGGAGACCAACGGCACGCCCCTCAACGCACACATTTTCCTCTCGCATTTTCACTGGGACCACATCCAGGGCATTCCCTTCTTCACGCCTCTGTACCAAAGCCCGCGGAGTTCGTTCGTGTTTCACTCCTCCAGCCGGACACGCGGCCTGAAGCGCGCTCTGGAAGAACAAATGTCCGATCCTTATTTTCCGGTGGACATGAACGAAATGGCGGCCCGCCGCCAGTTTTGCGACATCGAGGAAGGCCGCCTCGCCTTCGACGATTGCGTCATCCATACCCAGTGGCTCAATCACCCGCAAGGCTGCCTGGGCTTCCGCATCGAAAGCAAAGACGGCGTGGTGGTTTACGCCACCGACAACGAGCCCGGCCAGCCTGAGTTTGATAAAAAGGTGCGCAAGCTGGCCGAAGGGGCTGACGTGCTCATCTATGACGCCCAGTACCTTCCCGAACAATATGAGGCGGAAAAGCGTGGCTGGGGCCACAGTCATTGGCGCGAGGCCGTGAACATTGTGATGGAAAGCGGCGCCAAGGAATTGGTTCTCTTCCACCACGACCCGGACCACACCGACGCGTGCATCGACTCTGTGGTGGCCAAGGCTCGCGAATACTATCCCAAAGTACGCGCCGCGGCGGAAGGTATGGAAATCAAGTTGTAGTGGCCCAGAGCGCAGCTGCTAAAGGTTCTGACTCCTCGAATTGAACGCCGTTTACGGCAACATCCGAAAAAAACCAGGAAATTTTTCCAGCTTGACAAACTACACATGTAGTAGGAATATACCTACACATGTAGTAGGCACTACGTATTTGTAGGAAACTATGACACAACCCCGACTGACGAGACTCGAACTCGAAATCATGGAAGCTCTTTGGGATCGGGGAGCCTGCTCGATCCGCGAGATTCAAGATGCCTTTCCTGAAAACGACCGCCCCGCTTACACCACGGTGCAAACCATGGTCTACCGTATGGAGCGCAAGAAGGCCGTGCGCCGCGTCAAGAAGATCAGCAACGCGCACATCTTCCAGGCGGCGATCTCGCGCCATGCCGCTCAACGCCGGTTGATTGATGAACTGCTGAGCTTCTTCGGAGGTAAATCGCAGCCGGTGATGGCGCACCTGATCGAATCAGGGAGCTTGACACTGGACGATGTCCGCGAAGCAGAAAAGGCATTGCGCAAACTGGCGAGAAAGGACAAAACGGAATGATGGCCTTTGTGATTACATTCCCAACACTCTCCCCGACCGCGCCCCTGGCCAACCACTTGTGGCAATCGACGGTGTTTGCGGCCGTCGTAACGCTTGTGACGCTCGTGCTCAAAAACAATCGCGCGCAGGTACGGTATGCGCTCTGGCTGGCGGCATCTTTGAAGTTCCTGATCCCCTTTGTATTGTTGGTCACGATCGGCAGCCGAGTGGGATCGCACAAGGCGCGCACTGCCCAACCTGTGTTTGCTTCTGCAATGAAGCAGATCAACGAACCTTTCGTGGCAGTAAAGTCGAGCCCTAAGACAGCACCGGCCGCAGTCTCTGGCAACATTCTGGGTACTGTGTTGCAGAAGTTTTTTCTTGGCGTCTGGTTCGGAGGGTTCGCACTCGCTCTGCTCTTGTGGCGGCGGAGATGGCAGCGCATCGCCACCGCAATGCGCGGAGCGGCGCCGGCAAAATCCGGGAGGGAACTGGAAGCCGTCCGTCGCCTTGAGCGGAGTGTTGGAAGCAAACGGCCGACTTCCGTCATTGTTAGCGAATGTAATCTCGAGCCGGGGATCGTTGGCATCTTTCGTCCTGCGCTGCTGCTGCCAGCGAGCGTCGCCGGGCGGCTGGACGACGCCCAGTTAGACGCCATCATCCTGCACGAGCTGTGGCATGTTCGTCGCCGCGATAACCTGGCGGCTGCGGTGCACATGCTGGTGCAAGCTGTCTTCTGGTTTCATCCCTTCGTATGGTGGATCGGTGCTCGCCTCATCGACGAGCGTGAGCGCGCCTGCGACGAAAAAGTGGTGGCACAAGGAAGTGAGCCACAGACATACGCCGAAGGCATTCTGAAAGTTTGTGAGTTTTATCTGGAATCGCCACTTTCTTGCGTGGCCGGAGTAACCGGCTCAAATCTGAAGAAAAGAATCGAGGAAATCATGCGTCATCGCATTGCAAACCAACTGAACTTTGCCAAGAAGGCGCTTCTGGTCGTGGTTGGATTGGCGGCCATAGCCGTGCCGGTAGTCATTGGCGTCCTGAATCCAGTGAGCAGCGAGGCGCAGTCGCAACCGCTGCCACCGGATCTTGCTGCAATGATCAAGAATCCGGTTTGTACAAAGGACGCGGTTTTTGTGCCCAAACAATCCAACTACATGGCGCTGATTACGCTAAACGGGTGCATTTATATCAGGAATATGCCAGTAAATCGGCTCATTTACATCGCCTACGGTCGTCCAGATCTTCAGATTTCGGGCACGCCCGAATGGGCCAACACCCAGGGGTATGACCTCAGCTTGAAACAAGCAGATCCGCCAACCCAGGCCCAACTCAAGGAAGCAGTACAGAAACTACTGGAGGAGCAGTTTAAATTGGTCTTTCATCGCGAAACCAAAGTAGGAGCAACTCCGACGGAGATGCTGATTGTCGATCATGTGGAGCGGGTTGGTGGCGGCATTTAGTTCAGTCGTTCGAGTGATAGGCGACGACAGAGCATTCGCGGCAGAAGTGAAAGATCATACGCTTACCGTCGTCGCCGGTGCGCTTAGGTGGCATCTACGTAGTGCCAACAATCGCCGCGATCGCGCGTGATCGCCGTCATCGCATGTGATCGGGAACCCAGCCCGACCCGAATCGCGGTGTTCATCAGTGTCATCAGTGTGATCAGTGGTAGGGTTTCGGCTACGCCGCTGAACGCAACGGAGTCACCGCAATCAGGCCAATCCGAATGGCGTACTGCACCAGCTCGGCGCTGGTGCGGATCCCGAGTGAACGCATCATCTCGTATTTGTAAGACTCCGCGGTACGCGTGGAAATGCCCAGCACCGTAGCCACTTCCTTCATGGTCTTGCCTTCCGCCACCAGTTGCAGGACCTCACGTTGCCGCCGGCTGAGGCGCGCTCCATCTTCTTCGGAATGGCGGGCGGCTTCGGCCAGCACGGTAACCAGGTCCGCGGGGAAGGCCGCGCTGAGATAGTAGCGGCCATGCAATGCCGCTTCCACGGCCGCATGGATATCCTCGCTCGATCCCTGTTTGAGCACGTATGCCGAAGCGCCGGTGCGGAAGGCCTGGACCGCCAGTCCCATATCGAGATGCATCGTGAGGACCACGAACTTGGCGCGCGCGCCGCTCTTGTTGAGCACACGTAGCGCGTCCATGCCGTTCAGCAGAGGCATGGAGATCTCCGTAACGATCACATCGGGGCTCAGCTCTTTGGCGAGCGAAATGAGCTCATAGCCGTTGGCTGCCGTGGCCACTACGTCGTAGAACTGCTCCAAGAGCTTGCTGAGGCCGTCCGTCAGAATCCTCTGCTGGTCGGCCAGGAGTATTTTTGCCCGCATGCTGGCTCCTTCAAGGAGGTAGGTAGCGCAAAAATCCCAGCATTCGCTGAATAAGCGCTTGTGGAAGCTTTCCCCCGTGAATCTACTGTTCGCAGTCCGTATAACTTCCTGAGAACAAATACTGTCTGCTAATGTGAAGTGTTACGGGCGGCCGGAGATGCCTGCTTTTCGCGATCCGTTTTCCCCGCCGGCAACTCTGTTTCATCAGGAAATAAGCCGCTTTAGAGGGAGCCCTGGGCGGCGAAACAGCCCGTTCAACATTAGCGGTTATAATATTGGCTGGAAAATCAAAGATCGCTTCGGCCTAGGATAGAGACAACCACACCCCGAGAGTGTCGTAAGAGCCGTTCACGTTTCGGTCCCCTTGTGTTGCTTGCTCGCGCACAGCGTATCTATACTTTTCCGTTTGTCCTAATTCCTTGGAGTACCAATGAAAACCGTTTCGCTTGAACAGGAGCTGAATCCCTGGGAAGCCCAAGCAGCTCGATTTGATTACGCCGCGCAGAAACTGAACCTGGATGAAGGACTATGGAAGATCCTGCGCTATCCCAACCGGGAAATCATCGTCCACATTCCCGTCGCCATGGACAACGGGACCATGGAAGTCTTCACCGGCTTCCGCGTGCAGCACTCCATCGCCCGCGGTCCGGCGAAAGGTGGCGTGCGCTATTCACCCGACGTCACACTCGATGAGGTTCGCGCGCTGGCCAGTTGGATGACCTGGAAGTGCGCTGTGGTCAACATTCCCTTCGGCGGCGCCAAAGGCGGCATCATTGTCGACCCCAAGAAGCTGACGCTCTCGGAACTTGAGAAGCTTACGCGGCGTTACACCGCGGAGCTGATCGAGTTTCTCGGTCCGGAGAAAGACGTGCCTGCACCG
>DATFQZ010000153.1:0-13429 GCA_035263765.1 Candidatus Angelobacter sp.
AGGCGCGGTAGAAGCAAGCCCAAGCCTCCAAAAACTTCACACACGCCAATGAAAATAGCAAACCACCGTGCGTAACCGTAGTGAACGAATCCGGCTTTGGCCATCTCAGGCTTCAGCAGTTTGAATACCCCCGAGAACAAGAACATCGCCGCCAGCAGAATGCTGACGACCCATAACACGACCTTCGTTGCTTTCGACATGGCCCAACACACTACGTTGGTATTCGGGGATTGGCAAGCGATTCCGAAAGCAGGTCTCGATTTTTGACCCTGAGTAACAACGTCAGTCCACAAGGATGGTCCAAGCTAACTACTAAAGGCTAAGTGCTAACGGCTGCTCTCTACGGCTTGATCTCAACCTTGGTTCCGTTCGGCACCAACGACCAGATCTCTTCGATCTCAGCATTGGTCACCGCAATACAGCCCAGTGTCCAATCAGTCTGCCGGTGCAGAGGTCCCAAGTAAGCATAAGCCGGGGGCAGGCCGTGGATCATGATGTCGCCGCCGGGATTCACACCGAGCTTGGCGGCGCGGGCGCGGTCCCCGGCGTTGGGATAGGAGACGTGCAAAGACAGATGGAATTGGCTGTGTGGGTTACGCGAGTCAATGATGTACTCGCCTTCCGGTGTGCGACTGTCGCCCCGCTTGGTCTTTGGTCCGACAGGTTCTTGCCCCAGCGCGACTTTGTAAGTCTTGAGCACTTGCCCCTGACGCAGCAGCGTCAACGTGCGCGCGGATTTCACGATGACGATGCGGTCGGCCTGCAAAGCCGCTGGGTTCTTGGCGATTGAGTCTTGAGCGCACCACAAGAGCGCGCAAACAATCGCGGCAATTTGCAGACGACCGAAAGCCATGGTTTTTCAGCTTACATCAGGTGTGTGCAACTCTAAAGGTGTTTTCGAAGGAGACGTCTCTCGCTGGACCACCACATGCACTGGTGCATTTTGTGCACAGCCACACACGGGTCTTAACTCTCACTGTGCGGTGGCAGCTTGCGTCTGCGCGCTTTCAATGGCCGCGTAGATCTGCGGATTCACGCAGACCTCGTAGTAGTACTGATCGGTCAACTGCTTCAGGGTGAAGCCGTGAGGGTCGACGTGAGCAATGCGACCCCGCCGCACCACAATGCGGTGGAACAAGCCTCCGCCCAGCGGCACAGATCCGCCGTACACGCGGACCGTGGCTGTGTTCCAGATCATGGGCACTTCCAGGTCATAGGCCTGGAGCGAGATCTCCGTCTGCAGCTTTTCAAACGCGGCTTCATTGATGTGAATGCCGCCCAAGTTGTACCGCAACAGGAACTCGCTGGCCTCGCCTCCGGTCTCGCTGTCTTCGACTGTCTTGAAGGAAAACACGTTGAAGAGCAGTTCGCGCGACTCCAGAACCTGGCGAAGGCCTTTGCTGCAGGAAGAGAGCCGGTCGCTTTCATTGATGGCTTTGGAGATCATGATCTGCCGCGTGCCGTCCATCAGGTACATGGGCGCGGAATCCTGATACGAGATTCCGATTCCGAGTTCCAGGCTGGGCAGCCCGCTGGCCAACGAACGGTCGTTGTAGCCGGTGACGATTTGGATGATCTCCTTCGCCAATACGCACGTCTGGGCCACGCCCAAAGCGGGCTCACCTTCGCGTTCGAACAGAGCCAGAATGATTGCGTCGCCCTCAATAAACACTTTGCGAGCTTCATATTTCGGCAGCAGTTTGTTGATGGGATCGTAAAAATTCAAGCTGAAGTAAGAAGCCGGGTTCAGCCCGCGTTCGAAAAGGGTGCGGGTGAGCGTAGTGGACTCCCGGATATCGGCCTTCAGGATCACGTGATGAATGACTTTGTCTTCTTCTGTGGTGCGTTGTTCTTCTTGCAACAGGAATTCGTAAAGCGTGTTGTTGATAGCGGAGAGCTCGCGAAAACGGTCGGTACTGATGATGTTGACGCTATCGATGGCGGAGATCACGGCCTCCATGCGGCGCAGGTCGCGATGGTAGCGGGTGAAGTCGGCCAGGAAGCGCCCCGCCAATTTGGCGCGCTCCGCAGGCCGATAGCCGGCGGTCTTGCGCACCGCGGCGTGCAAATTCTCCGGCGAGATCTTCCCGTGTTCCTCGAGCAGTGTTTCTACCCGTTTCAGCTCGGCGCGCGAGATCAGCGCATTTTTCAGTTGTTGCGGGTTGATGGGCGGCGAATACTCGGCGAGCAGCGGCACCACTTCGTACGAGGCCACCACGTACTCGATCACACCTTCCCGCTCCAGCAGTTCCACCCAGGCGGCAAGCAGCGCCTTCTGCATTTTGCCTTTGGGCGTAGCTTCGTCGGGGGAACCCCCGGCAACCATCTCCTGCGCGTTCTCCGGGACGTTGAGGACTGTATCCACCAGAGGATCGTCGACCTCCGCGATGAACCCGAGCATTTTTAGGTACTGCGCGCAAACGTCCTGCATGGCCTGGAAGCGGTCGCGATCACGGTCATAATTGCCGAGCATCATGTAGTGCTCGGCATTGAGATAGTTGTCCTGGCCGTCTTCCGAGAAGAGCAGCCGGTTCAGGAAGAGATCATAAGCGGCGGCGGCCGTCTCGCCGAAAAGAGACCGGCGCGTCTTGCCCAGCTTTTCTTTGTCGACGTCGCGAATCGTAGAGAAGAGGTCCTGGCCTGCGCGGCGCAGCACTGCCTTCTTGTTGATTTGCAAAGACGCGAAGCGCTCGCGCAGTTCCACGGTGCGGGCCGTCCCCGATTGTCGCGGCCCTTCATGCTGCTTGAGCCGTGCCCGGCAACGCTCCAGCACCAGATTGTATTGATTCAGCAGTTCAGTGCGCTGAAACTTGAGCGAAGCCAGGTAGAACAAAAGGTCCAGGCAAACGTTGTTTGCAGCCTTGGCCCGGCTCAACGCCGCCATATGCAGTTCGGCAAGGTGGCGCTTGAATTCAAAATGGTCATAGGCTTTGACCGGTTGGGCTTGGGACCGCCGCGTCCGAGCCAGGACGCTGTCCGCTGCGCTCGGCGGCGTGTCAGCGGCTGCGAACTCCTCCACGTTGCCGTGCTTGGCAACCAGCTTAAAGATGTGCAGCCGTGCCGCATCGCAAAACTTGGGACTCAGGTAGACATCGTGGCGAACGTTGTCAATTCCCGTAACCAGGTCCTCCAGCACGAGAACGGGCTCGTAGCTGGTCAGCGAAAGCTGGCGAGCGTGGTCAGTCAGGTTCCCGCGTTGCAGAAACGGAAAGGGCATGGACGGCTATTTCTAGAGGGGGAACAGCGATTGTATATGAGTTTGCCGAAAGGACTTACGTTACTATAGGCACCTGGAAGCCGCCTCTGCGATCAAAAACCTGTCTTGGGCTGCTGGGACCTCTTCCTGGCCCTCTCAAACTCGTCACCGGGCTGCCAACCTGCGAGTTCCGGCTGGTTGGCCACGTCCCAGCCCAAAACAAAGCCAAATTTAGCCATCTTGGCGTCGGCGGTGAAGTCCATGTCCGCGCGGTATTCGTCGGACGGCTGATGGTAGCGGTGCGTTACGTAGTCTTTCTCTTTTTCTTCACCCCAAGCTAGGTCGTGCCCTTTGAAAAGGGCCCCCTCATTTACGCTGAACGCCGGAACGCCTACCCGGGCCATGCTGAAGTGATCCGACCGGTAGTAGTGGCCGGCTTCAGGATGATCGTCGGGCTGGATAGAGAGATGGAACGCCTGGGCTACTCTTTCCACCAGCGGACTGACCGTCGTTCTTTCCGATCCGGAAACCACGACTTGCTCGGGGTCGCCAAAGGGCTGCACGTCATCGTAATTCAGATCCAGCGAAATATTGTTCGCCGGCACGGGCGGATGTTCGCCCAGGTACTTCGATCCCAACAGTCCTTGCTCTTCCGCCGTCACCGCCGCAAACAGGATCGTGCGCGCCGGCTTTTGCGGCGCTTCAGCATACGCCCGAGCCAGCTCCAGCAAGATTCCGCATCCCGTGGCGTTATCGGCGGCGCCGTTGTAGATGTTGTCGCCCGGTTCGTTGGGGTGAATTCCCAGATGATCGTAGTGGGCAGTGTAGAGCACTGCCTGCCCTTTCAACCTGGGATCGGAACCGGAAACTTTGCCCAGCACATTGCGCGACGCAAACGAACGCACCTGACTGACGATGGTTTCTTTCAAACGAACGCCGAGCTCCACTGGTTTGAAGCTGCGGGAGTTCGCATCTTTCAGCATCTGCTCCAGGTCCAGACCCGCAGACTGCGCAAGCTTGTGCGCGACTTCCAGTTGCACCCAGCCCGCCGACTTCAGCTTGGGCTCTTTCTCGTCTTCCAGCAACGACGTTTCTCCGCCCCAGGAGTTTCGCACTACCTCCCACGGGTAACTGGCCATCTCCGTCTTGTGGACCAGGATCACAGCCACGGCGCCGCGACGCGCCGCTTCTTCATATTTGTAGGTCCACCTGCCGTAGTAGGTCAGCGCGCGGCCTTTGAAAAAATTAGGATCGTCGGAAGGCGGCTCGTTCACGAGCATGAGCAGGGCCTTGCCCTTGAGATCAACGCCTTTGTAGTCGTCCCAGTTGTATTCCGGCGCGTTGATGCCGTAGCCCACGAACACAATGGGCGCATCAATTTCAGATTTTTCCGAGTGCGTCTGGTCGGTGGCCACGTAGTCGTCTGCGAACTTCTGCACGGTTTCGCTTCCTGACTTGGACACAAACGCTAACCGCGTCCGCTGCTGGTCCGTGGTTACGCCATAAAAACTCACATTCTGAAAATAGGTGCCATGATCGCCGGCCGGAGCAAGACCGTACTTTTTGAATTGCGCGGCCATCCAGTCGGCCGCTTTGTCGCCGCCTTTCTGGCCGGTGCCGCGCCCTTCCAAGGCGTCGTCGGAAAGGTACTTCACGGTGGCGCGGATTTTTTCCGCGTCGATCGCGTTCATGGCTCGCTCGGCAGCAGGAGGAAGGCCGGTCTGGCCTTGGGCAGTCAGGAACAAAGCGAGGGCAAGAAAGGGAATCGTGGATAGTCTTTTCATATGTCTTTCCTTGGCATTCAGCCAGCTTCTGAAATCCCGAACAAAGTGAGGGATCCCTATCAGCTTGACGAATCCGTGGGCCACCCGTTTCAACGAGCGGAGTCGCTGCTCTTCATCAGACCGTGAGCCTTTGCTTCTTATCTCGCAAGCAAGATAATCCTGGGTGTTCAAATTTCCGCGCTCAATGCAATTCACTGCGGGTTCCTTCCGTGCCCATTACATAACGAGTTGATAGGGATCCCTCACTTCGTTCGGGATTTCAGAAAAAGGCTGACTGCTGAATGTTTTCTTCATCCGCGCCCGCGGATCAGTTCTTCGACTCTCAACCCGGCTTGAAATCCGGCACATTATCTCGATAAAAAATCTGTGCGGGACCGGCATTACTTAGAGCGGCGAGCTTACGGTTCAGTTCGGCCATCTCGGATTTCGACCATCCGACCGTCGTGGATTCGATCCCGCCTTGAGGTGTTATCACGAAGACGGTGGGTACATTCGTCAGGCCGTAGGCGTTCGAAACCGGGTATGTGCCTTTCTCATCCAGCAACACGGGGAACGTCACGCCGTACTCCCGGTTGAAGGCAGTGGTATCGACGGCGCTGTCCTGCGAGATGCCAACTAAAGTAAAACTTCCGCTCTTGCTGTAAGCCTTGAACATCCGCTCCAGGTAGGGAAATGCCAACTGGCAGACCGGGCAGCTCACCTTAAAGAACGCCAACACGACCGGCCCGCGCGCCCGCGCCGCGGACAGTGAGAATTTGCGGCCATCCAGAGCCGTCAGCTCGATCTCCGGCGCTTGGACGCCGCTGGCAAGTGCAGGCATAGATCCTCCGCGAATCTTCTATTGTAAACAAAACCGGCGGAGAACATCTTCCATCAGGGTAAGACCTTCCGTGCCGCGCTAAGGAGATCGCACTACTTGGCGGCAGCCAGACAGGAACCCGCATGATTGTCCTTCAAATCCTTTCGCGGATTGCCGCGTTCATCCACGTTGCCGAAGAAGCAGTTCCGCGATTGCTGCGAGGGCGCATAAAAGCCTGTCTTCAGACTGGAGTCAATGCGATTGGACTGGTAAATGTTGTCCTGATTGGCGCCGCTCTGGCGGCCGGCCGAGTAGTTCTTGATCGCCAGCGAATTTCCCGCCGCCGAGCGCTCTGCCGTCAACGTGTTGCTTTCAATGACGGACTTTGTCACATTCCCCTGAAACACGATTCCGATGACTCCTCCATCTTTGATCTGGATCGTGTTCTGGAATATATGAAACCGCGTGTATACTCCCCCGCCACCGATCACAAGACCAAACTTCTTCGGCGCGATGATCCGATTGGACTCAATCTTTACCCCATCGTTCTTAAGGCTGTCGATGTTGAATCCGTAATCGGTGTGGACAGCAACGTTGTCATGGAACCATACCGGCCCCATGGACCATCCGCCATAGCCGATCTGATAGCCATCTACGTAGTTGTTCCTGACTTCGGCCAAGGCGTTGGCTACGGCGATAGCGGTGCACAAGCCTCCGTGAAACTGGCTCATGGTCACGTTCTCAATCAAGTTGTTTTTGTTCTGCGTGGGATCGGAATTGGAGACAGAGACAATCCAGACGGGAAATATCTCGAAGGTCCCGAACATCCCGCCGACCTCGCCCGAAGCATTGATCACGTTCACCTGATGGATCCAGTGGCCGCCCTCGTTGGACCGCAAGTGAATAGCTTCAACATTCAAGGCCTTGATACCCTGCTGCTTGGCCTGGGCTTTGAGCTGGGGATAATTCCCGTCGATGGTCAGATCAGAGATCTCTATGCCCGACGCGTCATCCGAATTCGTGCTCAAGACGACACCGTGGGCTGTGGCTGCGGGCAGGGTCTCGGGGTCCTTGGGCTCAACCGAGCGCCGATAGTCGATGAGCTGTAGCGTAGTCTTTGAAACGCCGGAGCCGTGAATCTTCCATCCCTTCCCGATGGTGAATCCTTGCTGGCTGGTGCGTGGGACCGCTATGAGAAAGTCGTATGTCCCCTTGGTTTGAAAGATACCTGGACCGATGCAGACGATCAGGTTCTCGGTCTTCGGCACCGCCTTTTCGCTTGGACCCGCGGGGCAGCCCTCTGAGAGGCAGCGCAAGATGGTATCAAAGCTTGCCGCCGTGCTTGCGTCGCGGGCATCGCTCGACGACCGGCCAGAGCCGTCTTTGGCGTTTCGTTGTGCGATGTAAACGCGGCTGTAACCTTTGGGCACCCGGGCGGCATCTTCCGTGCAATCGGCAGAAGCTTTCGACGGCTGCGCAACGGGGCTGGCCTCACCCTGGCGCGCCTGTCCATGAAGAGACAGTATGGAGGCGAAAAGGATGGCGAATACCAACGTAACTCTGCGCATAAGAAACATGTCAACGGGCAAGATTGCTGGCAGGACGCATTCGGCGCCCGACGACATTCTATCTTTATCCCGGAGCTAACAACTCGAGGCGCCCGAGAATCTTGCGCGCCAGCCCGGTGAGAGGAAGCCTCGCCGCGGATTGTAACGCCACCCAGCGGCCCCTGGCTTCCCGGCGGCCTCGGCCGGTGAAGACAAACACGTCGTAGTCGGTCGAGGTGATGGCATGGCGCAGCTTGAGCGCCGGCTCGATTCTTGGTGGCGCCGCAAACGTGGGCAAATCCCACATCAAAGGCATCAGCGAGCTGCTTGGAGGACGTTGCTCCAGAAGCACGCTGCCGTTGCGACGCGCCAGCATGAAGTTCAAGACCGCCTTGCGGCGCGGTAACTGCTTGCGCCTGGCCTCCGCTCCGCGCGAAGCGCAGGAGCCCGCCAGCGGGCATTGTCTGCACAACGGCCGCGCAGGCACACACACCACCGCGCCCAGCTCCATCATCGCCTGGTTGAAATCACCGGGGCGGCCGCCATCAAGAAGCTGAGCGGCAACCTGCCAGGTCTGCCCGTTCAAAAGATCGCGCTTCAAAAACCGCCGTAAGACACGCTGAACGTTGCCGTCCACAACCGGTACCGGTTCGTCGAAAGCAATGCTGGCTACAGCCGCAGCCGTATAACGGCCCACGCCGGGAAGATCGACAAGCTGCGCCGCTCTCACCGGAAACCCGCCCGAGTGGACAATTTGTTTCGCCGCGGCGTGCAGTGCTCTGGCCCGGCGATAGTACCCTAGCCCGCTCCATGAAGCGAGTACGGTTTGCTTTCGGGCGCGCGCCAGGCACTCGACGGTGGGGAACTGTCGTAAGAACTTTTCGTAACGGTCTTTGACTACGGTGACGCGCGTCTGCTGCAGCATGATCTCGGAAACCAGAATACGGTAGGGATCACTCTCGCCACGCCAGGGCAGGCTGCGCTTCTCGCGATCAAACCACGCCAGTAGCCGGCTTCTGAACCGCCGGATCTGTCTTTCCCCGAAGGACCTCGCGGTCACCGGCATGATGTCAGCGATTGTAGCGCAAACAAAAAACCAGCCGAGCCCGGCTGGTTTTTTTCGCTAAAAGATTCTGTCTTCTATCTTTTCGCTTCTTGCCCTGGGGTGGCAGCACCGCCTTCGCTTTAGGCCGATGCTGGGCTGGATTATTCTCTTCTCTCTCCTGGCGGCTTACCCTGCCACGACTTACTGCGGAAGGGTGCCGGCTTGCCAGCAAAGCTTCGTATCCGTGACGGAACGTGAGCCCGCACTCTGATTTTTTGATACGCGTCGCGCAGCTTACCTTACCGCGACTGTCCGCTGAACGCCCAGTTTGAATACAGCTCGGTTTTCGATTCGTTGTGGTTGCACCCGGCGGCTCAAATCCGCCGAGATCGGATATTTGCGGCGCACCGGCTGCCGCTTGTATTGCGCAAACGCAAGCAGCTGCACCGGCAGCGCACCTTACCCACGGCCCAAGAGACTTCTGGTTAACACACTGGATTTTAACGGTTTAGGCTGTTCTCCGTAGAGATGACAAAAGTCCCAACCACCGGACGGCGGTTGGCCAAACTGGAGCTTTGAATTGGTGCTATAGGGGTCATGGCCGTTGTGGTGAGGATCCAGCCGCGCTTGACTTGCTGCCAGACCGAGACCACCCGCAGTCCCCCCGCGGCCGCCGCCCCCGGGGCTCCGCTGGAATGGAAGACGTAGCTCACGGTCATGTCCGCGCCCTGGGGCTGCACCGAGACTTCGCCCAGTGAGAAGTCCTTGATCGGCTCGCTCTTCCAATATGCGAGCCAGGCCGTCCGATCCAAGGCCTGGCCGTTCGCTGTCACACCGACGAACGTGGGGGCCAGGCGGTACTCCACTTCTTTCCAGTCTTTATCGCGTATCGACTGCCACATCAATCGCTCGTATTGCTCTGCGCCGGTGGCGTTTTTCCAGCTGGGATGCGTGGGCGGGCCACCGCCCATGCACCCCAACACCAAGAAGGCCATAACCACGAAGGACACGCAGGAACACAAAGGAATCACTGGATTGTGTTTCGTCGAGGTATGTTCGCGCATGATCTCTTGGTGTTGAATCACGCCAAAAAATGAAAGAGGCACAAAGCATAACAGCCTTCGTGCCCCTTCGTGTCCTTTGTGGTTGACGTACTCTTAATCTCCGAAGACCTCTTCTTTTTCCTGCACTTCCTTGGCGTTTCCGTTGGCGGGAGCAATGGAAGCCAGCGGCACAAATCCATCTTGCGGTTTGGGCTCTTTCAGGATGTGCTCGCGATAGAGCGCTTCCATGCGGGCATTGTCCGCCGATTTCTTCAGCTTCTCATCGCGGGCGCGGAGTTTTTCTTCGCGTGCCGTCCGGGCAATGCCCAGGTCGTCCAGCGTGTGGTTGCGGTCGGCGTGAACGTGCTCTTCGTTCAGCTTGAGTTTGTGGCTTCCCGTCGCCAGGCCCACTGCCTTGCCGCCGGCGAAGATCTCATGGCGGCCGTGCTCGTCATACCACTTGGTGAGCGTGGCCGTCATGTGCATCTTCTCAATGATGTTGCGCCAGCCCACGCCCGTGTTATACGCGCAGAAGCTGATCTCGCCTTCCTGCGTGGCATAGGGAATGATGCACTGTTCGGTGCGGCGGAAGTCGTAGTTGTAGAGGTCCTGGAACCACATGCCGGCGATGAACAGGAAGTTCCAACGGTCGGTGCGCCGCCTCTTGATGTCCTCAATGGTACGGTCGCCGGAGACGTCGCCGTACTTCTTGTCCGCCTTCTTGGTGGCGCCGAAGGTCTTATCGAACTTCTTCAGCAGATCCATCAGCTTGAAGTGTTTTGGGGCCTTGAAGGGGTCGTAGTTCTTGGCCAGCGCCAGGCCCATTCCCAGCACGGAGAGGAAACGGCCGCGGCCGGCGTCGTTGATGCGGGCCACGTCCTTGGCAATGTGGTCACCGTTCAGAAACGCGGTAACCGGCACGGCTTCCTTCGTCTCCTTGTCAATCATCACCGCCATGCCCACGCCGCAGTTGGGATGGCAGCCACAGCTCAGTTGTCCCCACTCCGCCTGCGGTCCATGGATCAGGTCGGCCCAGTCGGAAAACGTGGACATGAACGAGATCGGGAACCAGTCACGCGCGGGCTCGCCCAGGCCGGTCTGGTTCTTCACATCGTGCGCCAGATGGCTCAGGGTATAGCGCTGCGCCCGGCGCCGCTCGTCGGTGATCTCTTCGTCGCGCCCGGTGAACGAAACCGGTTGGAAGCTCAGGAAGCTGATGGTCCTGGGGTTGTCCAGCGCGAACTGGATGATGCGGCCCACCTGCTCGTTGTTGATGCCGTTGACGATTGTCGTGACGGGAACGATCTCCACGCCGGCTTCATGCAGGTTGTGGATGGCACGGAGTTTCACGTCAAACAGGTTGCCTACCTGGCGGTGTGAATTGGCTGCGTTGCCGATGCCGTCAAACTGCAGGTAAGCGTAACGAAGACCCGCTTCCGCAGCTTGCCGCGCGAATTCGGGCGACTTGGCGAATTCGATTCCATTGGTCGCCGCCTGCACCGAGTTGTAGCCGACCTTGCGCGAGTAGCGGACGGCATCAAGGAAGTAAGGCGAGAGTGTCGGCTCGCCGCCGGAGAACTGCACCGACATCTGCCGCCGCGGCTTGATGGAGATGGCGTTGTCCAGCATGGTCTTGATCTCGTCCCAGGTCAGCTCATGCACAAAGCCGACTTGGTTGGCGTCCATGAAGCAGGGATCGCACATCATGTTGCAGCGGTTGGTCAGATCGATCGTCAGCACCGAACCGCGGCCGTGCTTCACCGTGCTGGAACCATGGTGGTGCAGATGCTCATCGTTGTGGGCCCGAATGTCGCGGCCGGGAAAGACGTCTTCCAGGTGCTTGAAGAAGTCCACATCAACGGCCATCACGTCCTCGAAGTGGCCATGCTTCGGGCAATCTTTCACCATCAGAATCTTGCCGTCGCGCTCGACGATGGTGGCCTTGATCTCGCCGACTTTTTCGTTCAGTAGAATCTCATGCGGCAGCTTGCCGTCCACGATCTGTTGGCGGATTTCCGGCACACACTTGGGACACAACGAATCCGTGGAGCGTGGCCAGCCCAGTGGCGGCTTCGTCTTCTCCCACGATTTCAAAATCGGCTTGTCGGACCACTTCGGCGTGAACGCGGGTGCCGGCTTGATGCGGTTCAGGCGATCAAAAACCACCCACGCGCCGCGCGCGGCATAGGTCAAAGCTTTTTCGGCATACTTGACAGGCTTATGCATCGTTGCTTGCCCTCTCTGGCGCCGTCTGGGCGCGTACAGCAGCAATAATCGAAGCGAATTGAGAACCGGTTAAACTAAGCCATGTTAACCATCTGACCCCGCAGGATTAAGCAGGATTTCCTAAATGGGGATAAATTGCGGCTCAGCGGCTCTCCAGAGCATTAAACGGGAGCATGAAGTGGGGGCTAAGTTATTGGATTTAAAGCAGTACCTAGACACTGGATTCTTCCCTGCGCGCCCGCTGCCCGACTAGATTCTGGCGAATGAGCGGATGCTAGAATCGGCTCTTAACCTGAAACGAACCATGGAACCTGTACGCACCGGTTTACGCAACATCATGGCCGACCTGCTCCGGTCGCGTCCGGCGGAAGAAGCGGTTGTGTTGGCTTGGCCGATCGTCTGCGGGAAAGAAGTGGCGGAGCGAGCGCATGCAGCAAGCTTCACTGGGGGCGTTCTCACCGTGGAAGTCTCCGACGCCGCATGGCGCGAGCAACTGAGGTCGTTTGGTCCCAGATACGTCAGCGGTTTCAACGAATTGCTGGGACCGGTAGTAAGGGAAGTGCGGTTTAAAGTCAGCCGTTAGCACTTAGCCCTTAGCCTTTAGCCCAATCGTTCGCAGTGCCGCGACAAGCTAAAGGCTAAGAGCTAAAAGCTAAGGGCTGTTCTTATGATCACCGACAAGGACGTCTCCTACGTCGCCGATTTGGCCAACCTGGAGCTCACAGACCAGGAGCGCCAACGCATGCTCCGCGACCTAAACTCGATCCTCGAGTACATCGACCGGCTGAATGAGCTGGACACATCCAGCGTGCCGCCCATCGCACAAACATTGCCGCCGGCAGTTGAAGCGACGCGCGAAGACGAATTGCAACCCTGTCTGCCACGCGAAGATGGGTTGAGGAATGCGCCGGGCTCGGATGGAGAGTTTTTCCGGGTGCCGAAGGTGATTGAGAAGTAGCCATAAGCAATTAGCAGTTAGCACTAGCTTTTTTCTGAAATCTCGAGCGTAGCGAGAGATCCATATGGTAACGAAACAGTTTCGTTTTTACGTCGTGTGGCACAGGCACTCTTGCCTGTGCGGGGCCATCATTCTGAAGGATACAAGCACCGGCAGGAGTGCCGGTGCCACAAAAAGTTAGGGGACCCAGCTTCTTATGAGGGAATAGGGATCCCTCGCTACGCTCGGGATTTCAGAAAGAATAGCCAAGCTTGGACACATCCGCTCTAACCATCGCCTCGACTCGCTCTGCCATCGCGGAGAAGAAGGTCACCGCCCAAGAACTGGTGAAGGGCTTCTACCAAAAGATCCGTGACGAAGATGGCGATGTCCATGCCTGGCTGACGCTCAGCGAAGACCGTGCGCTCAAACAGGCGCGCCGCATCGATGATCTGGCCAGCCAAGGCGATCCTTTGCCGCCTTTGGCGGGAGTCCCGGTCGGTATCAAAGACGTGATGGTCACACGCGGCGTGCGCACCACCGCGGGATCGAAAATCCTTGAACATTTCATGCCGCCTTACGATTGCACGGCCGTAGCTCGCCTGGAGGCCGCGGGCGCAGTCGTGCTCGGCAAGATGAACTGCGATGAGTTTGCCATGGGGTCGTCGAATGAGAACTCGGCGTATGGCCCGGTGCGCAATCCGCGCGACAAATCGCGGGTGCCGGGCGGCTCCAGTGGAGGTTCCGCCGCGGCTGTGGCGGCGGGCACGGCAGTGGCCACCCTGGGTTCAGACACCGGAGGCTCCATTCGCCAGCCTGCGTCATTTTGCGGCGTCGTGGGACTTATGCCAA
>DATFQZ010000154.1:0-40615 GCA_035263765.1 Candidatus Angelobacter sp.
CCGTGGTCAGCAGCGTGACGCCCGCCAGCGGAATCGCCGGCACGCAGGTCACGTTTACAGGTACGGGGTTGGGAACAACGCAAGGCAGCGGCAACGTGTGGCTCGGCAGCACTTACGGAGTAATCGTCAGTTGGACCGACACGCAAGTGGTCGCCACGATTGCCTCCGGCGCCAAGTCCGGCACGGCGCAGATTTTGCAAGGCGGAGTCTGGAGCGATCCGATCAACTTCAGCGTCATCACTCCCGTCGTAAGCAGCGTCACGCCTACTGACGGAGTTGCCGGCACCCAGGTCACGTTCACCGGAACAGGTTTCGGAGCAACGCAAGGCAGCGGCAACGTGTGGCTGGGGAGCACATATGGAACGGTCGTGAGTTGGAGCGACACGCAGGTGGCGGCGACGGTGGCGCAAGGCGCAACCTCTGGGACGGCCCAGATTCTGCAAGGCGGCGTGTGGAGCGATCCTGTCAACTTCAGGATAGACTCCTCCGGGCCCCTGCTTCAGTTCTCCGTTGCCGACACTCCGTTGCAGGTCAACCTGACCTCTTCGCAGAACCTGGATTGGATCCACTGGGGCCGCGTATCGGCAACCTTGCCGGACCGCAAAGGCGGAATCACGCCTTTGATCAGCGACTACACGGCGGTGAACGGAGCGCCTTCGGCCAGCTCCGGCAACATCGGCTTCTCCTGGACCGATGAGTACAACCAGGCTGCGGTCTCCGAGACTCTGGCCGACGTAGAGACGTTTGCCGCCAATGGCGGCTTCCAGATCACCGTCCCCGCCGATACCAGCGTCAAGACGCTCAAGCTCTACGTTGAGGTGTTCACTGGCCAGGGCCAGTTGCAGGCGTCGTTGAGCGACGGCAGCGCAGCCACGATCAGCGACCAGTCGGTGACTGATTCCGACATCGCCAGCAAAGTCTATTCCATTGATTTTCGGGCGGGTTCTCCCAACCAGACGCTCACCGTGACTTTCACGTCGCTCAATGCCGCAGGCGGCGTGGGCCTGCAGGCGGCAACGCTGACCCAGCATCTGCCCGTGGTCAGCATCACCTCGCCGGCGGCAGGCCAGAGTTTCGCGGCGCCTGGCGCCATCCAGTTCAATGCCACCGCAACGCAGTTTGATTATCCGATCAGCGACGTTCATGCCACCGGAAGCGACGGCACGGTGATGGACAGCCCGGCTTCTCCGCTCGCAGCCAACTGGGGTCCGCTAGCCGCCGGGCACTACTCCATCACCGCGACTGCGACAGACAGCCTGGGATTGACCAACATCTCGGCGCCGGTTGAAACCGACGTCATCGGCCAAGGCGGATCACTCTCTATTGAGGAGAACTCGCCTTCATCGCCCATTGATCTTGACGCTCAGGGATCGGGCGATTGGGTTTTGTGGGGGCCGGTGAACACCGGCGACTTCATCATCAACAATCCCGGCAACCTGCTGGCGCGCAAAAGCGGCGTGGCTCCGCTCATTTCCGATTACAAGCTCATCGGCAACCACGGCGTGTATCCGTTGGCATCGTCCCACAACCTCCTATTTAGGTCGGCGTCACAGAATTTCGGGGCCGCCGGCTCAGAGGCTGCAGTCTTTGGCCTGCGCGATGGCTTTGAGATCACGGTTCCTGCCGATACCACGCCGCGCACCTTGCAACTCTATGTCGGAGACATCTCCGGAGACCTGAGTGTGACTGGCTTCCTGAGCGACGGCAGTGCCCCGGTGGCAACCGAAGTCGGAGGGTCAGGTCCTCCTCCCGGCCCCACAACGAACACGACGCTTTACACCATCACGTACAACGCCGCTTCTTCCGGCCAGACGCTGACCCTGCGCCTGACGCTGGGTTCGGATCAGGGTGGCGGCGAGGCCGTGCTGATCGCAGCCGCTCTCAACGGGCCTTCAGTCGCGCCCACGGTTCCCGCGCCGCAGATTACGGCCATCAACCCTGCCTCGGCTCCGGCCAACTCGAAGGTCACCATTACGGGCACCAACTTCGGGGCCACCCAGGGAGACAGCTCCGTCTTATTCGGGCAGCTTTCTGCGCAAGTGGTGAGTTGGAGTGACACCAGCATAGTTGTGACCGTTCCTGCGGGACTGCGTGACGGCAGCACAACACAGGTCGTGGTCTTCACCGACAATGGAACCAGCAATGCCGTCAACTTCACGACTCCGGCCTTTAAGCTCTATCCGCCGAGCCTGAGCCTTGTCGTCGGTCAAACGGCCTTGGCAACACCGAAGGACTCGTCAGGCAATCCCGTGACGGGGCTAACCTGGACTACCAAAGATCCGAACATTGTCAGCCTCTCATCGGACGACCCGCCGTTGATAACGGCGCTGGCGGTTGGCTCCGCCACCGTGTACGCGGGCGACGTTACTCTGCCAGTCACGGTTTATCCGGGCACATCGCTGCCTCCGGGAACCGTGCTGTGGTCTGTCCCCTTGGGAAGCGGTTCAGGTAACATCAGCCTGGTTCCGGCAGTACCCAGTGCCAATGGCGCAGACATATTTGCTCTTGACGATACCGGCACACTCACCGCCTTGGACACCGACAGCACGCCGGTGTGGAAGATCTCTGGGATTCCCGGCGGCCCGTCGGCCAAGGTCATTCCCGATTTCTCGGGCCGTGCGTTGGTTATAGCGCCCTATACCTTCAGAGACGCGCAGGGCAACTACCACACTACCAGCAAGCTCTACCAGGCTGATCCTGCTAATGGATTGACTGATCTGTACACGTTCCAGAACGATGCCAGCAATGGCACCAATCTCGGCGGGGCTCCGACCGTAACCGCGATTCCTCATCCCAGCGGTTTGGTGTTCATTCATGACAATTCGGCGATCAGCCTTATCGACCCTGCCTCCGGGCAGTCGTTGGCCAGCCTCACGCTGGACAACAGCACGCTGACGATCAATGGGCAGACGAACGCCGGGGTTCCATCGTTCGTGGGGTCGATGATCGTCGCCGCCGACGGCAACGCCTATGTGCCCTACGATTTTGTCGAGACAACCGAGACCCGTAGCGGCCGTCCCTCGCCTGACTCGACGCACACAGTAGAGCACGCGATGCTGTTGCGCCTCTCGCCTGACGGGACCTCCGCCAAGACGGAGTTGCTCACTTCGACTTCTGACAGTACTTGCGTGCCCTGGACCCCGCCCGGCCACGCCTTCCCCGATGGCCAACAGTGCTCAAACAGCCGGTCCACGGGCCCTGGGAGCAATGCGTACCTCGCTGCCATCACCAACGCCGACCAGGGAGTGGCAGTCTTCAGCACCACTGTGCCCGGCATACTCTGCGCCACGCAATTCTTGGACAATACTGGCCTGGTAGTATCAAGCGGCGGATGCCAAGGCGACCTGCAAGCTCACACAGCGGCCATTTACGTCTCCCAAGATGCCGTCAACTCGACTACGGCGGACGCAGTGGTGTTGCCGAATGACGATGCCCGGCTCCAGGCGTTTGTGCCCATTCTCCAGCGTGAAGACGGAAGTTACATCGGCACCGATACCCAGCCGAATTCGTTCTGGGCCGGCTCCAGGCTCATCGCTGTATCCGGCGGCAGCATGCTCTGGAACCAGAACGTGGGCCCGGCGTTAGACACCGTACCACGCGGTTCACCAACGGCGCCGTTCCTGACGCCGCTCTACGCGACAACCGACGGCGGCATAATCGTCAGATCGGCCCAAGAAGGCAACTGCCAGGACAATCCGCCACAGTGCAAGACTGTGAGCTCCACCCTTTACACGCTGGATCAAGATGGAAACGTGACCGGTCAGACGTCAGATCCGGGGGCGGTGCTCTCGTGGAGCGATAAATGGTACGGAAGCTCTCCGTTGCAAGGTGGCAGCCCTAGCGGCCTTACATCGGTCACTGTCAACTCGACCCTTGCATCAGGTGCGGTGACATCTCTTGCGTTTGCCCCAATTACTTGGGCTTCGAGCTTCTGGCCTGACGGTGGCGGGAGCCCATCGCCCAAAGGTGCCGCTAGATTTATGACACTTCGTTTCGCAACTGGACTACCAAAATCGCCGAAGGACAGGATGCTATTTATGGGTCCAGGTAGGCCCACGTGCTCTGAAGATCTCGGGCTCCATAACTGCCCCGCAACTGCCTTTTGGAATTGGAGTGTAGAGATCGTCGCACACGTCAATGACGACGCGTCAAACTGGGTCCTCAAGCAATCTGCAAAAGGGTGGCGTAAAGGGAGATATCGCGTGGGCGGTCAGTACTATGATTGGGTCGAATTCCGCAACCACCCAGATGATGATCCCAAGCAGCTGCTAGGTCCACCTTGTTGCCTCCAGCAAGATGCGGGCCAAAAGTACATATTTGAACTGGACGCTCCGGGCCAATCCTATGTTTATAAGGGAGTAGGTCCCATTGACCACGATATTTTTGTGGACAACTTTACTACGTTCGTCTGCACGAAAGCAAAGCTTAACAATTGCATGATGATCAAATGGTATTTGGAGATGATTGTGACCCCTGGTGGAATACTAGACACGACAAACTCAAAGGTGGGCATCGGTTCCATCGAGCCCCTTATTATCCCGGTAGAACCGATAAAATAAGCTGTGGCAACTTCAAAACGATTCCTGTTAATAGGACTGACGATTTGTGCTGTGAGCGTTATTATTTGGCTAGGGATTTCGCTTCAGAAATCCCGCGGTGCGGCGCGTATCTTTGGACAGCTGCAGGAGGCGGAAACATCCGATCATGCTAAAGACGAATTGGTGAACCTGGCGGTGACGAATCCCGACGCTAGAAGATACCTAGAAGCTCACTTACCTCAGCTGATCGCGGATGAAAAAGCGCTGCATTCCAATAATTCCGTATGGATCAATGCCGTGCATTTGGCTGGCGATCTGCAAATTGACGAAGCGGCACCGAGTCTTGTCCGGTGGATAGGTCTTGAGTGGGGCGAACCTTCTGACATGTCGCGATATGGGGCTATGGAGGACAATCCACCAGGTCAAGCGCTGGTAAAGCTGGGAGACCAAGCCGTACCAGTTCTTAAAGACGTACTGGATCACGGTAGCATAAAGGAGCGCACAAATGCAGTGCGCGCGCTCTTCTTAATTGGATCCGAGCACGCCAAGAGGGCCCTAACGGAACATCTTAAGGATGAATCAGATCCTCAACTCAGGAAGACCATTGAGGGGATCGCCCGTGAAAGCAAGTAGGCGGCTAGGGCGGATCAGGCAACACCTCTGATTCGGGCGAATCGCCCTCTGGGGCGAACCAAACTGCTAATGCTCCCTACTGGAATCCGACTCAATATCACATGGTCCAAACATTGATATTGACGCCACCTTCGCCCGGGGTGTAGCATCCAAGGATCGAAATGCAGCATTTGTCTGCCAACTCGGTTTGCGCTTGCATGATCAACATGGCTATGGCCATGTGTATGTGTTGTATGTGTACAAGCGAGCGGCCGGTGTTGCGGAATCCTTAGAGCAGAATCAAGTTTGAAACGCCGGGCCGCTCGCAATGAGCGGCCTTTTAGTTTTTTGGCTGCTCGGAGAGCTGGCCCCTCGGGAAGAGCGAGGACAGCATGCCAAAGCTTCAACAGCCGATTGCCATCTATTACGAGCATCCGCATTGGTTTCAGCCGCTGTTTGCGGCGCTCGAAAAGAGGAACGTCCCCTTCGTACGCGTGAACGCGGAGCAGCATCTGTTTGATCCCGCGCAGCTGAACGGAGAAGGCAATTATTCTCTGATCTTCAATCGCATGAGCCCGTCGGCTTACCGGCGTGGTCACGGCCAAGGGATCTTTTACACCCTTTACTACCTTGCCCACCTCGAGCAGCGCGGTCGCCGTGTGGTGAACGGACAAAAGGCTTTTCGCTACGAGACTTCGAAAGCCCTCCAGCTTGAGTTGCTGGAACAGCTCGGTCTTCCCTACCCCAAGACGCGGGTGATCAATTCTGCCAACGACGCCGCCAAGGCGGCGCAGGGCTTGCGGTTCCCGATCGTGGTCAAGCCCAACATCGGCGGCAGCGGCGCCGGGGTCAAGCGGTTCGACAACCTCGGCCAACTCGAGGAAGCGGCGAAGGCAGGAGAGCTGGATCTGGGTCTGGACTCGACCGCGCTGGTGCAGGAGTTCATCCCCGCGCGCGGCGGACATATTGTGCGCGTGGAGGTTGTGGGCTCGAAGTATCTCTACGGCATCAAGGTGCACCTGACCGGCGATACCTTTGACCTCTGCCCTGCCGACATCTGCAAGACGACCCGCGGCCAGGACCTGGAGCGCGCCGCTTGCCCGGTGGATGCTCCCAAGAGCGGCCTGCGTGTGGAAGGTTACACGCCGCCGGATGAAAACATCCGCGCTGTGGAACGGATCATGCAGACGGCCAACATCGAAGTCGGCGGCGTGGAGTACATCACCGACGATCGCGACGGCCAGCTTTACTTCTACGACATCAACGCACTCTCGAACTTCGTGGCCGACGGACCCAAGGTCATCGGCTTCGATCCCTTCGTTCCGCTGGTCGATTACCTGGTCAAGGAGGCTGCCTGATGCGTTACGGATATTGGCTCCCTGTATTTGGCGGCTGGCTGCGCAACGTGGAAGACGAGAACATGGAAGCCAGCTGGCCCTACGTCAGCCGCCTGGCCCGGCGCAGCGAAGAGATCGGCTACGACCTGACTTTGGTCGCAGAGTTGAACCTCAACGACATCAAAGGCCCGGAAGCGCCGTCCCTCGACGCCTGGTCTACCGCTGCGGCCCTGGCCGCGGTCACGGAGCGGCTGGAGTTGATGGTGGCCGTGCGCCCGACGTTCCACAACCCCGCGCTCCTGGCCAAGCAAGCTGCCAACATCGACCACATCAGCAACGGCCGGGTGTCGCTCAACGTGGTGTCTTCCTGGTGGGCGGAAGAAGCCAAACAGTACGGCACGCACTTTGACCAGCACGACGACCGCTATGCCCGCACCTCGGAATGGCTGGACGTCGTAGACCAGGCATGGAAGACGGACCACGGCACGTACCGCGGCAAGTATTACAAAGTGGAGAACCTGGTACTGCAACCCAAGCCGGCTTCGCAGCCGCGGCCGGTGATCTACGCCGGCGGTGAGTCGGAAGCCGCGAAAAACCTCATCTCGCAGAAGTGCGACGCCTACGTGATGCACGGCGACCCGCCGGAGCGGATTCGCGAGAAAATCCGCGACCTCTCGGCGCGACGAGCGCAGTGGGACCTGCCGCCGCTCAAATTCGGCGTAGCCGCGTATGGCATCGTGCGCGACAGCGAAAAGGAAGCACAGCAGGAGCTGCAGCGCATCACGGACGTCAAGCAGAACGCGGCCGGTTATCAGAACTACCAGCAATGGCTGGCCAACACCCAACTCGAGCAGCGTGTGTCGCTCGAGGATTACTCGGTTTCCAATCGTGGATTGCGGTCCGGCCTGGTGGGCACTCCGGAGCAAGTCGCCGAGCGCGTTGCCGAGTTCGAAGATGCCGGCGTGGATCTTCTGTTGTTGCAGTTCAGCCCACAGTTGGAAGAGATGGAGCGCTTCTCAAGCCAGGTGATTCGCGGCCACCGCGCTCCGGTGAAAGCTATTGACGACTTCGCGTCCCGCGAACTGAAGAGGGCGGCAAACTGCTGAGATTGATTGAACGCGGCAGGTTGCCGGCCTTCTTCTGTATGTTGTGTCACGGCGGTCCCGCTGTCCTTCCCGGGACCGCCGGTTTTTTTGAGGTGCCTTCGTTGTGTAGAGGATTGTTGCGCAGTAGGCTGACCAGGCGCTTCACACCTTGGCCGCGGCGGCGCGCGATGCCACAGACTGCTTCAGCTCATTGAGGTCGGATTCCACCATCATCTTCACTAATTGGTGAAAGCCCACTTCCGGCTTCCATCCCAGTACCTGGCGCGCCTTGCTGGCGTCGCCGCACAGGTAATCGACTTCAGCGGGGCGGACCAGCTTGGGATCGATCTCCACATACTTCTTCCAGTCGAGCCCAACGCAGGAAAATGCGGTATGCAACAACTCCTGCACGCTGTGGGTCTCGCCGGTGGCGATCACAAAATCGTCGGCCTTGGGTTGCTGCAACATCAGCCACATGGCGCGGATATAGTCGCCGGCAAAGCCCCAGTCGCGCTGCGCTTCAAGGTTGCCCATCTTTAATTTGTCGGCCAGCCCCAGCTTGATTTTGGCCACATGCTGCGTGACCTTGCGCGTGACAAACTCGCAGCCACGCCGCGGCGACTCGTGGTTGAAACAGATGGACGAGCACGCATACAACCCGTAGCTTTCGCGGTAGTTGACCGTGATGTGGTGGGCAAAAACCTTGGCCACGCCGTAAGGGCTGCGGGGATGAAACCGGGTGGTCTCCTTCTGCGGGCTCTCAACGACCTTGCCGAACATCTCGGAGCTGGAGGCCTGCAGGAATTTGGTCTTCGGCGAGTTTCGGCGAATCGCTTCGAGCACGCGCAGCACACCCAGGCCGGTGACGTCGCCAGTGAGTACCGGCTGGTTCCAGGAAACAGGAACGAAGCTCTGGGCCGCCAGATTGTAGAGTTCGTCAGGACGGATCTGTTCCAGCGCCTGATCCAGCGAACTCTGGTCAGTCAGGTCGCCTTCAACGAACCGCAAGCGATCCGTGATGCCGGCAATGCGGTCATATTTTTCGAGGCTGCTTCGCCGCACCAGCCCGTAGACTTCGTATCCTTTATCCAACAAGAACTCGGCCATGTAAGAACCATCCTGGCCGGTGATTCCTGTAATCAGCGCCCGCATCTGTTCCTACCTCTGAGAGTGAGATTTACTGTTGACGGTGCAGCATGCGTGCCTACGGAAAATCTTTGCGTGTTCGATGATATACCGAGATCCTCTTTCGCGCGGCTTTGCCCCCGAAAAATCCGCAGCGGCCGGCAACGCGGCGCGTTCCGTCGAGTCCGTTTCGGCCAAGCAAAAAGCCTGATCGCGCGCAACATAAGTCCAGCAACTTAGATGCAATTCTCAGACTGATCGTCCCCTGTTTTCTCTGACGTCGCGTGCAGACTGCGCCAGGACCTGAAGCGTCTGTTCGGCGCAGCGGCGCCAGTCAAATTCCGCGGCCCGCACTCTTCCCTTCTCCGACAATTCTTTTCTGAGCGTCGCGCTTTCCAGGACTTCTTCCAGCGCAGCCGCTATAGCCTCAACGGACAACGGATCAAAATAACGCAGTGCGCCACCGGAGACTTCCGGCAGGCAGGAACTGTTCGCGGCGATGGTCGGCGTGCCACACGCCATGGACTCCACCATCGGCAGGCAGAAGCCTTCGTACAGTGACGGAATCACCGCCAGGGTTGCGCCTTTCACCAGCGTGGCCAGGTCCGAGTCGCTCAGCGCGCGCGTGAAAACGACTTTGGCTCGCGAACCTTCGCAGCTTGCGGCTTCCGCCAGAATCTCGTCATATTCCCAACCCAGCGGCCCCGCAAGCACCAGATCAAAATCAAGAGTTCGATTCCGCTCCAGCACGGCGCGGTATGCCTGAATCAGCCGCTTGAGGTTCTTGTATCCCTTGATCACGCCGTGGTGCACGATGTACGGCCGGGTAATTCCCAGTTTTTTCAGCAGGTGCGATTGCAATTCGGGATCAGGCGGTGCGCAGTTAAAACTTTCATGGTCGCAGCCCAGGTAGACCACGGAAACTTTCGATTCAGGCACTTTATAGAGACGCACCAGATCGGCCTTGGAATTGTGCGAGTCCGTAATTACGTGTTGCGACAACCTTGCCCCCGACCAGTAGAAAAACCTCAGAAGGCGATTTGCCCGCTTGGGGCCCGTGGAAACCATGACCGGGATCAGGTCGTGGATGGTGACGACGGACGGCGCCCAACGGCCCCAATACAAGGTGGTGCCCGCTGGGCTGAACACCAGGTCCGCGCCCGCAGCCAGAGTCAGCAGGCTGGCTCCGCCCCAGCGCCACGCCCGGCTGCGTTCAAGAAGCCGGGTCGGCCGGGGACGAAATCCCGGTGCGGCTGTGAATTGGTTCGCGCCGTTGTCGCTTCGCGGCGAAACATACGGAACGATTTCCACCGAATACCGCGGCGCCATTTCGCGAAAATACTCCAGCAACTTTTTAGCGTACACGTAGATTCCATGATTGCGTGCGTGCGCGCCGAGGATGTAGGAGTCGAAGGCAATAGCCGGCGTGGCGCCCTTCGCCATCACCGCGCCCCTGACCTGACCAGCGCCTTGATCACGCGCATGCCGGAAGCGGTTCGTGCGGCTAGCAAGCCAAACACCAGGCAGGCCGCCGAACCGGCCCAGATTTGCGGAATCTGACGCGCCAGCAACCAGTACGCCGTCATCACTACGACGAAACCCACGGTGATTCTGATCCCTTTTTGGGGAAAGACGGCTTGCCCCAAAAACTTCTTGACGAAATAGAGAAAGACCGCCAGCAGCAGGGATTCCGTGGCGACGGTAACCGCGGCTGCAGCAAGAAAAGAGTAACGTGGGATCAGCAACAAGTTGGCCGTGATATTAAAAGCGGTGCCGATGAGCGCGGTCACCAAAAATATTTTCTCTTTGTGGGCCGCCAGGAGCAGAGTGCTCAACGCGAAATTCAAGAAAACCGGCGGGCAGGCCCAGATCAGGATCTTGATCGTCTGGATGGATCCCGCGTAACTCTCCCCAAGCAGAAGCGATACCAGCGGCCCGGCGAACGTTAAGGTTGCCAGCACGATCAGCAGCGCTACCAGATAGAGAAACATCATGGCGCGGGCGCAGGCATCTCTTGAGTTCTGGTCGACCCGCGAAGCAGAAAACGCCGGCAGCAATGCTCCCATCACGCCGTAGGGAATAATGCTCAGCGTTCCATATGCGCGGTACGGAAGCGCATAGATTCCGGTGGCCGCGTTGCCGACCAGTTTGGCCAGGAGCACAACGTCCACGCGATCGTACACATTGACAATAAACGGATAAACGTTGAACGCCAACGTGGACCGCACCAGATCGCGGAATCCAGGCGCGTCTTCGGCGGCATCACCTTCGGTCCTGGCGACACTCGCCAAGGCCGCCGCCGCGCCAGCGCCCGCGCTTAGGACTTCAGCAGCAATCATGCCGCGCAGTCCGAAGCCGAAGTGAAGCACCAGCCCGGCCGCAGCCAGAACGATCCCTCCCTGGACCAGTTCGATCCAGGGCAGCGGAGCAAAGCGTCGCAGCCCTCTCAGCACTCCCTGCGCGGTCTCGCCCGCGGCGCGCGGCACCAGCGTGATGGCCATCAAGGCAGCGTTGAGGACCAGCGCCCCAGGAAAACGCAGCGCTGTCAGCACAAGCAACGCGAGCCCCACGCCAGGAATGATGTAAGCAAGACGCAGCGTCGTAATCCTGGCGCCTAGAGACCAGGCAACGGAGGGGCGCTTGGCGACCTCGCGCGTCAGGAAGTCAATGTAGCCCACGCCGGAGAGGAGAGCGATCATTTCCACCACGGTCAGCAGCAGCGCGTACTTCCCGAAAGTCTCTACGCCGAGCATGCGCGCGGCCAGGAAAAGCAGCGCCATGCGAAACAACCGGCGCACAATCTGTGAGACGGAAAGCAGGCGCGCCCGGGGAGCGACCGCGTCTAAGCCGGTTTCCGCCCTCAGCGCTTCCGCGTCCGTGATGTCTGCGGTCACGCGCGCACCATTTCCCCGCGGGCCGCTTCGGCGGCGCGCCAAGAAGCAGCGATGGCGCCACGCGCCGCGCTAGTTTCCACGCTTGATTCTCCAGTGCGGCCAGTACGTCAACTGGAATGAAGCCGTGAAATCATTCTGCTTGTTGCCCGCGGTCAGCAACGGAAAGTTCCACCACTCGTATTGCATGAACGCGGAAAGCGAGACTTTCGGGCCGAAGCTCCATTCGGACTTGAGATGGACGTCGCGCAGATTTCCACCTTGCAGAAAGAAGCTGTCAACAATATTGCTGCGGTATCCGAGTTGCAGCGTCTTGTCAGAGGCAAACCAGTACGTGGTGTCCGCTCGCAACGCGATTCCCTGCCGTCCGACCGTGCCGTTGCCGATGATGTTGCCCTGGTTGGTGTAGCCGTCGAGATACCGCACGTTCCAGTAGAAAAAACCGCCGGTCGGAGGCTCTCTCAAATTGGGGAGGTTGGTGAATGCAGCCTCAGTACGGAGGTCCATGTGGGGCAGTCCGGGAATGTGCGAGAGATAGAGACCCGGGTTGTGCGCCGCCCGCCGTGGATAGCCAATCGGGGAGATTTCATCCTCGACGAACGAGTCTTCGTAAAGAGTGAGCCAGTTCCGCAAGCCGGGAATGCGATAGCTGAAATCTGCCGTGGAGCGGCGGTCACCGGGATCAAACCCGGCCGCTGCGTTTGTGGTCGAGAGGAAGGAACGCCGCGTGGTACGCACGGTGATAGGAAACTCCGGGCCGCCCCACAAGCCTGTGCGTCCCACTCCGAATTCGAAGTTGGGTGTCGGCTTGAAGTTGACCTTGAGTCCGTTGACCATGGGCTGCCGCGAGAGCGTACGCCCCTGGGCAACAAAGATAGTGCCGTTTTCATTGCTGATGTAGTGCTGGCCGGTCAGCTTGCCCACCCAGAATTCGCTACGCATAGGTCCTAGGAAGCCGAGAAAGCTAGGCAGCTTGGTCGGATTCGTCTGGTCCACGCGGAACATGTACATGGGCTCAGCGTTGTTGCTCCAGAGGAACGGGTCCTGCGTGGGTCCGGTCCATAGCGTTTGCTTTCCGAACGAAGCTTGCCAGCCATTGACGTTCAGCATGATGTAGCTATCGAGCAAACGGAAAGTGCTGATGGACGCAATCGGCGTTGCGGGTTGAAAGATGGGCTGCCCTACGTCCGCGGCTGTAGTGGTCTTTTCATCGCCCAAATTAATGGCGTTCTGAACGGCCTGGGAAACCCCGGGCGCTGACGGCGCATGTACGAACTCGCCGCGCACATAGAAACCAAGTGGCCCTGAGGAGCCGCTCGTCGAAAACCCAGCAAGCCCGTTAACGCCTTGCTCGTACGGCCGCCCATAATCGTTCACGATCGTCTGGCCAAAGTGATAGCCATCCGTAAGCGGCTTTCCCGAGATGCCGGTGATGCGCGTGTACACGGAATCGAGTGACAGATATTCCTTTTCCGGGCCTTCCATCTCAGAAGCAAATTCCCGGGCGAGTGCAGCGTAAAGACGCGAGGCTTCGCCGGCATCAGGGGCAGACGGGTCTATAGAACTGTCAGCTTGTGCTTCCTCCAGGATGCGCGCGCACTCATGCCGTGTCCACGGACGCAGCCCCACGATGCCGCTGTGCACTACGCCCAGCGCGGTCAGCCGGTCGATCGCCGGATAGACCCAGCTATCCATCGGCACATAGGGCGACGCCTTGCTTTGCCATCCCGGAAACTCTTCGGCCAGGCCACGATGAAAGGTTCCGTATCCCTCGCCGGGCAATTCCGAGTTGTGATGTGTTCCGTATACTTGTTCGCCGATCATCCAGCCCAGAGCGCTGCCAACGACAACATCACTGGGAAAATGGTCCTTGCCCGTGACTCTCGCCAGGCTGACGGTGCTGGCCAATCCGTAACCCAGGATTTTGGTCATGACGCCGGGATATTCGTGTGTAAGAACGGTGGCCGCAGACCAGGCCAGGGCGGCGTGCATGGATGGAAATGAGGAGTTGAGCGAGGTTCCGCTGCCAAACTTTCCTTGTCCATCGCTTTCGTTGGGCCGCGAGCGGCGCGTGATGGCTTTGATGGCTTCGACCACGATCAGGCTGTTGACGGCGGCTTCACCGGCCAAAATTCCGGTTTCTTTCTGATGCTCGTCACTACGCAGCTTGCCCAGCAGATACAGGCTTCCGGTCCCTCCCACCGCCAGCGCCACGCCGCCGTTGGAGATCGTGCTGGAATGTTTGGAGAACGTGCCGTTGGTGTTGACGCGCGAAGAAAGCTCCGCGTCGGCGTTGATCAGGCCCGCCGTCAACCCAGCAAACGGGACCAGCCAGTTCAAATCCTGGATTCTGGCTTTGAACGGACTGGTCCAGATGACGCGCTGATCTTCAGCAAGGTTGCGCAGCAGCACACGCGGCGCCACGCCGGCGGGATAAGGATTCTCATCATCCGGTGCAGAGCTTCCTGGCTGCGGAGGCGGAGAGGCACTGGGCGGCTTCCCGCCGTCCCCGGCTTGCGCGCCGGCCAGGGCTGCGAGCGCGAGCACACACCACAAAACCATGAGGAACTTGCTGTTACCCGTCGGGTGCAAATGAATCTCCGTTAGAAGGTTCTGATCACGCTGGCGGCCACAGCCACGCCGGAAAGGATTTGCACCGCCTGGCCAACGTTCTTGAAGCGTCCGCTTCCGGCGACTTTATCCGGCACGTAGATGGTGTCGCCTGGCTGCAGGACGACATGGGATGCGTTGCCCGACCAGAATTCGCCCGAGCCTCTTGCCACCACGGTTCCGTTGGCGCGGACCACGAAGATGTCTTTCTTATTGGCGGTGCTGGTGGGACCGCCGGCCTGGCGCAAGTACCAGCCGGCACTCTTGCCCTTGCTGTAAGTGATTGCAGCCGGGTTGTAGACCTCGCCCCCAACCATCACGAAGTTGGGGCGCTTGGGAATGACGATGCTGTCGCCGGGACGGACTTCGATGTCCATGGGTGTGTTCTCCCACTTCTCGATGGACGCCGTGATGTGGATGAGCATGCGCCCACTGGGTGGGAGCTGGCGGACGCGGTCGATCAGCTGCTGCCGCTGTCGCGCCGAAGAAGAGCTCTCCAAGCGCGATCCGGTAATGCCTTGCTCTTGCAGCTTGGCCACCATCTCGTCGCGGCTCTTGGCTGAAAACTCGCGCACCTGGGCGCGCTCGAGAATCGCGCCATAGGGATAGGCCTCCGGCGTATAGCCGCCGGCGCGACGCAGGATGGAGCTCAGCCGCTCCCCGCGCTGAATTCCATAACGGCCAGGATGCAGGACCTCGCCGTTCACAGCCATGTTGCCGCCGATATCGTTCCAGCCACCGATTTGCCCGATGGTCAAAACGTCGCCGGGTTTCAGAACCACGTCGGTATCCTGCTCGCCCGCCAACGCGCGGCCAATGGGAATCGCGCGATGTTCCAGCTCAACGCGGCTGCCGTCAACAATCGAATAGCTGGTGAGGTCGCCTTTTTCCTGGTAGGCATCACGCTTGAAACCGCCGGCCAGCCGCAGGAGGTCGGCCGCGGTCATGCGCTCTGACAGCGGGTACTCCCCAGGACGCAAAACTTCGCCATAGATCGAAACCTTGGGCGCGTCGGTCTCATAACGCCCGAAAACGCGCACCGTGTCAAAGGCCTGCAGGGCCGGCGCCGGCACTTTCTTTGCCAACACGTCGCCCAGGCTGAAGCCGATCACCTGTGGGCTGTAATCGGGAGGATGGAGCCGCACGATCTCGGCGCGGTCGGCCGCTTCCGGCAACAGATCATCAAACGAGCGGACCAGATCCGTGACCTTCTGGCCTTCCGTGTAGGGATACTTGCCAGGACGAAAAACGTGCCCGCTCAGATAGACGGCGCGGTTGCTCACCGGCAGAATCGGCGCCACTGTGATCGTGTCGCCATCTTTAATCTGCACGCGCTTGAAAGCGTCCTCTGACGGGACATCGCCCGCAGGCAGGTTCACGCTCAGCATTTCCTTGCGCTGGTGGGCTTCAATGCGTTCCAGCTTCAGGTTGCTGAACTCGCCGGAGACCGGCACGCCGCCGGCCAGGGCCAGTACCTGGTCCAACGACTTTTCATCGCGCAGCTCGTAGATCGCCGGACGCCGCACCGCACCGGCCACTGTGACTTGCGGACCCGCCGGCGGCACCAGAATGCTGTCACCGGAAGCAATGTGCACCTGCGCTGAACTTACGCCTTTCAACATCAGGTCGTAGAGATCGACCTCTTCCATCAGCTTCGAACCGCGATAGTGTTTCACCGTGCGGTAAGAACCAGTCTCCGTGGGACCGCCGGCAATAATCAGGGCGCTCAAACAAGTGGACAGAGAGCTGATGTCGTAGGCGCCCGGATTTTTCACGTCGCCCACGACGTAGGCGCGCACCGTGCGCAGCTTACCCAGCGTCACGTCCACGACAATGTTGCGCAATTGCCGCGTCAGCAGCCGCGAGACCTCGCGCTGCACGTCGCTCAACGTGCGCCCTGCGGCCACGACCACGCCCGCGTCCGGCAGCACCACCCGGCCTTCGCGGTCTACCGTGAGCTGCAACCGCTGTGAGGTCGTGCCCCAATACTCGACCACCAGCTCGTCGCCCGGGCCGATCACGTAGTCCGGACCCACAGGAACGTCGATGGTAGTTTTGTCACTGGCGACGGCCGCGCTATTGCGGAACAACGACGCGCCAAACCGTTCCAGCTCGCGCTGGTCTGCAACTGACTGTTTGTACAGATCATGCAGGGCCGGCAGGTCGCGGAACGGATACTGGTCCTGGGACAGGGGCCGCGGCTTGCGTTGGGTGTCGCGCGGCCTCGTCTGAAGCGTGGGGACCGTTGCAGACGCTCCAGCGTTGCCTGCGGGCTGCGTTCCCGTGGCTGGACGGGCGCCACCCGTACCCGGCACGGGCGTGGCCGGCTGCGGCTGGGCTTGCGATTCCACGGATTGATCGGTGCCGAATCCGCGGCGCTTCAGCTCATCGCTCATCACGTGGCGCGCCCGATCGTCAGACCGGATCTCGGAGAACAAACGGTCGTCGGTGATGGTTCTTTCGTTTACGGGATAACCCCGGTCGCGAAGCTGGGCGATGATTTCCGCCTTGGCGTCAGCAAGGAGATCGGGGTTCTGCTGCAGGATTTCAATAATTTCGTCGGCAGACAGGTCTTCTTCCTGTGCCGGCTGCGCCTGGGCTTGAGCTTGCGCCATCGCCAACGATGGAAGCGCCAGGCAAAGCAGAGCCAGGGCCATGTAAGACCGCCGCAGGACCGTTGACAGGACCGTCATCAAAAATGTCTCCCATTCCAAGCGTGGCTCGGCCCCAACCGGCAGGAGTTCGACGCTGCAAGAACCGATGAGTGCATTCGCCAAAAAAAATTCCCATTCATTTTAAAGTAAACAGAGCTGGATGAATCAAGCATTTGGGAATTCGCTTGCGATTTATACAGTTTTGGAGCCCTAGATCACCTTAGAGTACGACCCTGTGAGATTGCCGACATCGCGCGGCATCGCGCGTCAGCGCCGTCATCAGAACAACGGGCACTGGAATCCAACTCGTTACCCCTGGGGCCTCTCCCGCTGCGGAATCGCCGTCATGGCGCGTCATTGGGGCACGGGCTGAAGCCCACTTACTATTACGCCTTTTCCGGCACGACTGAAGCTCGTGCCCCTTCGACAAGCTCAGGGCAGGCTCTGATACGAACCCATCCCAAGGTGAAGACACAATTCTTCAACCTCCGTGTCTCCGTGCCTCCGTGGTAGGTATTCCGAATCCCGGCGATGACGGCGATTCCGGCGATTCTTTGTCATAATGTTTCCACTGCCCTGGAGGTTTGACCCGTGTCCTTTGAGAGCGTCAAACGCGAAATCGACGAGATAGGCAAGACATCGAAGACCGCCATGGAACTCATGGACCGAGTTACCAAAAAGCTGAACGAGCGCATGCTCAAGTACAACTGGGTGGGCTTTTATATGATCGCGCTCGACGATCCAGACACGTTGGTGCTCGGACCGTTCGTCGGCGCCATGACGCCGCACACGCGTATCCCGTTGAACCAGGGCATCTGCGGCGCCGCGGCCTCAAGCGGAACTACGGTGGTAGTGGACGACGTCAGCAAAGATTCGCGGTACCTGGCCTGCTCGATCGAAACCAAGTCGGAGATCGTCGCCCCCATATTCGTGAAAGGCAAAGTAGTTGGGGAACTCGACATTGACAGCCACTTTCTCGCCGCCTTCCACGGCGAAGACCGCTCGCTGGTTGAGTACTGCGCTCAGTCGGTGGGAAGATTTATGGAGAAACGAGTCCAAGCAGCGAAGAGGTAAGTCAGGCGCATCTCACCGCAGGCTTACCACAATCCCCGTGGCCTACGGACAGTCTTGGGGATACTTCTAATCCCCCACTTTTTGCTGCGTTGGTTGCAGTTGTGCCGGCGCTCCATGTGGCGGTGGAACCGCAAGCGGCATGCGAAATGTGCTGCCGTTCTGGAATTCTGGCTTGGTTTGCCACAGCGTCCAGAGTTCGCGCACGAAAGCATCTTCGTACAGGCTGTTGAGCTGAGCTTTAACGAGTTCTAAGTCCAGCTTCCCAGCCTCGGCGATAGCCTTGGCGAAAGCCATATCCCCGGTGGCTTCCGGAGCCAGCCAAGCCATCTCAATGGCGCTGACGTTGAGCCCGGCAGCCTCCAGGTCTTTGGTCTTCAGGCCAAAACGCGAGACGACCATGGCCTGGTCAACCCAATCGATGAGCGTGCGCAGCGAGTAGTGGGTCTTGACGGCGAGTTCGATCACATCGGCCGTGGCCAGGTTCTGCGCGTTTTCGATTCCTTCCTCTTCCAGCCGATAGTCTTTCCAGATGTTGATGCCTCGTACCATGCGCAAGGAGAAATCCTCTCGCGTGTCTCTCCTGATGCCGACAAGCTCCACAGCTTTCTCCAGCAGCTTGTCCAGGAAAGCGGTGGCCAAAAAGCCTATGGCAAAGAAAACTAACTCCTCCTCTTGCACTTTCGGTTGCCCGTTGACAGACTGGCTCAGCGGCAGCATGGCGATCGCAACTCCCATGGAGAGCAGCATCCGGTAAATCGCACCCCAGAAAACCCGCTCGCTCAGGTCCAACAGATAGACTCGGCGGATCAGCGTGCCGGAATTGAAAAGATACACGCCGATGAACGTGTACAGGAGCAAACCGGCGTGTCTGAGAACGATGCCCGGGAAAAGACCGCTCGAGGTTTGCGTGTCATTCGTATGGACGTAGTCCAGGCATAGGACAAAGCCGATCAGGTACAGCCCGGCGCAGATGACCGCAGGCAACAGCAAAGAACGCCAGCGATAGTGTGACTTGATCATCGCGGCAACTTGCTCCAGGCCGCCCCGGCCTTGCACCAGCTCGGATCCCTCGCCATTCAATTTCCGAATCTCGTCTTCCAGTTCATCTTGCTTGCGGACCACCAGGTAGCGCCGAAAAAGGATGGCAGCCAAAACCGGCATTGTGGAAAGGACAGCACAAAGGACCACCAGGATGGTCATGTTGTTCAACACAGCTGGCATGGATCTCTCCTCCCAGATGAGTGATCCTCGGGCTGCCTTCGTATCAGAAATTGAACGAGAATTCGCCAATGGAACCGCGGGAATAAAACCAGGCGAGGTCGGTTCTTTCAGTGACGCAAGTTTCAGAGTCACAGCACAACAAAGAATCAGGAGTCACATAAATGAAGTTGAACCAGATAATTCCCTTCCTCGCACTTATGATCGCTTTGGCCGGCCCGCTCGCGTACGCCGACGGCAACAAGAAAGATAAAGACAAAGAAGCAGCGACCAGCAACACTCAACCCGCGGCACAGAGCTACGCCCAGAGTGATTCCGCGGCTTACGGACAGAATGGCTGCCCTGCAACGCCGGATCCCAAGCAGGACAAGAAACAAAAAGCCAAGCCCGCTGCTCCTTCAGAGCAGGAGAAGGACTTCCAGAGGGTGTTGATGGGAATCTATGGGTAGATCGGGTGATCGGATCATCGGGTGATCGGGTGATCGGAAAAGCGCCGAACGGTGACTACCGATCTCTCCGGTCGCCCGGATGATAGGAAGCCGAAAGCCAATAGCTAAGAGCTAAGAGCCAGGGGCTAACCGCCGGCCTTCAACACCGTTTCTGCCGCCCAATAACCGCACATACCATGCACCCCTGGCCCTGGCGGCGTGGACGAGGAGCAAAGGAAGACGCTGGGCAGCGGCGTCCGGTAGAGGCTGGCAGTCGGACGCAAGAAGAGCTGGCTGAGCGTGGGCGCACCTCCGCCGATGTCGCCACCGACTATGTTGGGGTTGTGCCGCTCGAGTGCCGCCGGTCCCATGACGGAACGCGACAGAATCGTTGCGCGAAAACCAGGTGCGAAGCGCTCCACCTGTTTCTCGATGGCGTCGGTCACGTCACCCGAGAATCCGTTGGGAACGTGGCAGTAGGCCCAGGCGGTGTGCTGTGAAGCCGGAGCCCGCGTCGAGTCAAACAAACTCGGCTGCGCGAACAGAACAAACGGGCCTTCAGAAACCCCGCCCGCCCATGCCTGCCGCTCTGAGTCGCAGATTTCGTCGAGTGTACCGCCGAGATGGAGAGTTCCTGCCAGCGCACACTCCGGGGCGCGCCAGGGAACCGGCCGGCTGAGCGCCCAGTCAACCTTGAAAGCGGCCATCCCGTAGCGATATCGCTTTAAGCGCTGCCGGTAGCGTGGCCAGCCGGAATGCGTGTTGGCGCTATCGCCGGCCATGCGCAACAGCTGGCGCGGCGTAACATCGAGCAGGATAGCGCGCGCCGGCGGCAACTGGTCGAGTGACTCCACATTGCACCCGGTGATAAGTTGTCCGCCGAGCGATTTGAAATAAGACACCATGGCTGACGTAAGTCGCTGTGCGCCGCCGCGAACGATCGGCCATCCTCCCGCCGCGTGAGCTGCCAGGCCCAGCACCAGCGCAACCGCGGAAGAGCCAAGTTCTTCGAGCGGCAGCATGGAATGGGCGGCCAGTCCGGCGAACAGCGCCCTTGCTCGCTCCCCATGGAAAGCGCTGCGGGCCAACCCGCGCGCGGAACGCAGGGCGCGCAGCCCGAAGCGTGCCATCACCAACGGATGGCGTGGCAGGCGCGGTGGCCGGAAGGCGTCAGCGAACAGCTCCCGCCGGTGTGGAAGCAGGTCGCCGATGAGGTGCCGGTAAGCCGCGCCGTCGGCCGCGCCAAGCGATGTTGTGGTGTCGGCGAGAGAGTTGTGCAAGAGAACAGCCGTGCCGTCGTCCAGCGGATGCGCCATGGCGGCCGGCGGAAAGATCCATTCGAGTCCGTGGTCTTGGAGCGGCAGGCTACCCAGAAACGGCGAGCACACCGTCATCGGATACACGGAGGAACAAACGTCGTGGACGAAGCCGGGCAACGTCAGCTCTGCCGAGCGTACGCCGCCACCGGGAGTCGAGGCCGATTCCACCAACACGACCGCGCGTCCTGCCTGCGCCAAGCGAATGGCGGCCGCCAGCCCGTTAGGACCCGCGCCGACAACAACGGCCTCGGCCTTGGGGAGATCAAGCTTCGTCATGCGGATTCATTTCTTGAAACGAAATTTCCGCGTCGCAGACGCACTGCCGTGGGTGGCCCGAACGATGACACCCGCCGCATGTTCCATTTCCGGCGTGAGCTCGAAAGCCAATGTGGCGCCGCCGGAAGCATCCGTGATTGTCCGTGCCAGCACTGTGGCCCGCGCCGGCGGGCACGGAAACACCACGACCTCCGCGCTTTTCACCGGTTGTCCGGAATCCTCGACCTGAAAGGTCATGATCATCCCGGTTTTAGATCTGGCTGTGCTGCTGTTGGTCCACTTCAGCGCCAAGGTGGATCCGCCGACGTCATAAACATCGGTACTGTGCCCCACCGCTACATCCATTCTGCCCTCGTGAAGGGCATCGATGATTCCCTTGTGTTGGGCTTTGAGCAGCTCATGGATGGCTTGTTCCGAGAATCCCGTCTCCAGGGTCTGGGCGGCGTACGAATACGTGCGCTTGCCGACGGCCTGCCCCTGGACAAAGACGAGTGTCTGCAGCAGCAAGTCGTGCTGGCGAGCTTCGCTCTGCACGTGGTATTCCGCGTCCCCGCACTTAACCGCGCTGTTGAACCCGAAGATGGTCATAGATGAGCGGAGTTTACAAACACAAGATTTACAGAACGTCAATCAGGAGCAGACAAATTTTCCGTGTGGCGGGAATCCAGAGTGCAAGCTCTTGACACCGCTGCGCATGGAAATTACATTCGAATGTTTGGCTCGCTGTTCGTGGCGCATTATATACAGGCTCTTTCATGCCGGACAACCATTACTTCGCCCGCTATATTCCGTTGTTGATCCAGGTCGCCGTCGCGATCGGCCTGGCGGCCGTTATGGTCCTGCTCTCCCACCTTCTGGGCAAACACAAATGGACCCCGGCCAAAAATTCCCCCTATGAGTGCGGCATCGTACCCACAGGCGACGCCCAGTCACGCTTCAGCGTGAAGTTTTACATGGTCGCCATGCTCTTCATCTTGTTTGATGTGGAAGCCGTGTTCCTCTACCCTTGGGCCGTCGTTTTTCGGGAGCTGCCCAAATTTACCGGTTCCCGCTGGTTCGGCTTTACGGAGATGCTGGTTTACATAGGATTGGTACTCGTTGGCTTCTTCTATATGTGGAAGAAAGGCGTGCTTGACTGGAACAAACCGGAGAGGAGCGAAGGCTGATGCCCCTGGCGCCCGCTGACACGGACCTGGAGCAATTGAAAGACCGCCCGGCGGTTGCGGCTTTGCTTGCCTGGAACGCCGAGGCCGTTGCGGGAGCCAAGTTCGACCGCGGCGAGCTGTCCATCTATATAGCGCGCGAGTTCATCCGCGAAGCCTGCGTCCAGCTCAAGGCCCAAGGTCTAACGGATTATTTGTCCGACGTGACCTGCGCCGACTTTTACCCTCGCCAGCCGCGGTTTGAGATGGCCTATCACCTGCTCTCCATCGCCCGCAAAGAGCGTGTGCGGTTGAAAGTGCGGCTCGGGGGCGACAACGCTTCTCTCGAATCCATCACACCGGTGTGGCCGGCGGCAAATTTCTTTGAACGCGAAGTGTATGACTTGTTCGGCGTGCGTTTCCTCGGCCATCCTTACTTACGCCGCATCATGCTGCCTGAGGACTGGGAGGGCTACCCGCTCCGCAAGGACTACCCGGTGGAGGGCTACCGCTGATGGGTCATCTGAACCCCAATCCTGTGCTCGACGCTGCCGCCGACAAGACCATGATCCTCAACATGGGGCCGCAGCATCCTTCCACGCATGGCGTTCTGCGCCTGCTGCTGGAGATCGACGGCGAAGCCGTGGTGCGTATGATGCCCGACATCGGCTTCCTTCACACCGGCATTGAGAAGACCTGCGAAGCCAAGTTCTACCAGCAGGTCGTCCCCCTCACCGACCGCATCGACTATCTCTGCCCCATGGTCAACAACCTGTGCTACGTGCTGGCCGTCGAGAAACTCCTGGGGCTCGAGATTCCACCGCGCGCACAGTGGATGCGTGTGATGCTGGCCGAACTGCAGCGCATCAGCTCTCACCTGGTCTGGCTCGGCACGCACGCCATGGACATCGGCGCGATGTCGGTGTTCCTCTACTGCTTCCGCGAACGTGAAGAGCTGCTGCGCATCTATGAAATGGTCAGCGGCCAGCGCATGATGACTTCGTATTTCCGTATCGGCGGCCTGGCGCTTGACCCGCCGCTGGGATTCTTCGACAAGGTCAGGAAATTCCTGAAGACCTTCCCCGAGAAAGTCGACGAATACGAGAACCTGCTCACGGGCAACCGGATCTTCATCGATCGCTTGAAGAATGTCGCGCATATCAGTGCAGAGGATGGCCTTGGGCTTGGCCTCAGTGGTCCCTCCCTGCGTGCCAGCGGCGTTGATTTTGACATTCGTCGCGATATGCCTTATTCGAGCTACGAAAAGTTCAATTTCAAGGTTCCGGTCTCTCAAGACGGCGACGTATGGGCGCGCTATCTCTGCCGCGTCCAAGAACTGCGCCAGTCGCGCGAGATTGCCAAGCAGGCTCTGGAAGGTCTGCCCGAGGGTTCGACCAAAGCCGAAGCGCCTAAAGTGGTTCTGCCTGACCGCGAGAAGATGAAGACGCAGATGGAAGCGCTCATCTATCACTTCAAGATCGTGACGGAAGGCTTTGCTGTTCCCGCGGGCGAGGTCTATCAGGCGATTGAATCTCCTCGCGGCGAGATGGGCTACTACGTGGTGAGCGACGGCACCGCCAAGCCCATGCGCGTCCACATGCGCTCGCCTTCCTATGCAAACCTTCAAGCCTTGCCTCAGATGTGCGAAGGTCGCCTGATTGCCGACGTGGTGGCTGCGATTGGGAGCATTGATATTGTGCTGGGAGAAATCGACCGGTAGATTTGTAAATTGAAATTCTAAATTTGTAATTTTCCCGGGCTCTGAAAGCAAGGGAAAAGAGGATTTGAAAGACAAGGCACAAGAGCTGAGGGACCGGACGAAACAATTTGCACTGCGAATTATCCGTTTGTTTCGCTCGCTACCTCGAGCAGAAGACGCGCGAATTATAGGTAGACAGCTCTTGCGCTCCGGTACATCGGTAGCCGCCAATTATCGAGCAGCTTGCCGAGCACGATCACGACCCGAGTTCTTGTCTAGGCTTTGCATCGTGGTGGAAGAGGCTGATGAAAGCGTTCTCTGGATGGAGCTTCTGATCGAGTCCGGAGCGGTGAAGAAGGAGAAAATAGGTTTGTTGCTCGCAGAAGCCCGGGAGTTAACTGCGATTTTCACAGCATCGACGACGACCATAAGACGAGGTTGAAATTTTAGATTTCAAGTTTCAAATTTAAAATCTGATGGTTATCTCTGAAAAGCTCGACAAATTCTTCGACGCCAAGATGAAGGAATACCCGACCAAGCGCTCCTTCCTGGTCCCTATGCTTCTCTACAGCCAGGATGAAGTCGGGTACATCAGCGACGAAGTGGTCGCTCACCTGGCGAAGAAAACAGAGCTGACGGAACTTGAGGTCCGCAACGTGGTCAGCTACTACTCCATGTTGCGCACCAAGCCGGCTGGCAAATACAACGTCCAGGTCTGCACCAACATCTGCTGCATGCTGCGTGGCGCCGACGAGCTGCTGGAACACTGCGAGAAGAAACTCGGTATCGGACACAAACAAACCACGCAAGACGGAATGTTTTCGCTCGAAGAAGTGGAATGCATCGGCGCCTGCAGTTGGGCGCCGGCGGTGCAGGTCAATTACGACTTTCACGAAAATTTGACCCCGGACGCCATGGACAAGGTTCTAGAAAGTTATAGAAAGCGATCTTGAGATTTCAAATTTAAAATTTCAAATTTGAAATTGCGAATCTTAGCGGCGTTCAAGAACTAAGCAAATGGCTGATTTAGTCTCCCATTCCGATGAAGTACGAATCGTCTCCCAGCGCTTCGGCAAAGGTGCGGCCAGCCTTGAGACCTACCTGAAGCTGGATGGTTACAAGGCCGTACAAAAAGCCCTGGGCATGCAGCCTGACGACATCATCAATGAGGTCAAGACCTCGAGCCTGCGGGGGCGTGGCGGCGCCGGGTTCCCCACCGGGATGAAGTGGAGCTTTGTGCCCAAGCAGTCGGACAAGCCCAAATACATCCTGGTCAATGGCGATGAATCCGAGCCCGGAACCTGCAAGGACCGGCTGATCCTGGAGCACGATCCACATTCCGTCATCGAGGGCGTGATCATCGCTGGTCTCGCTGTCGGAGCCAAGGTCGGGTACGTTTACATTCGTGGCGAATACCGGTACCTGGTCGACATCATGCGCCAGGCGATTGCCGACGCTTATGCCAAAGGATTTCTCGGCAAGAATATCTTCGGAAGCGGCAAGCAATTCGACGTTTACTGGCACACAGGCGCCGGCGCTTATGAAGTTGGCGAAGAATCGGCGCTGATGGAGTCGCTGGAAGGCAAGCGCGGCATTCCCCGCATCCGTCCGCCGTTCCCTGCGGTCGTCGGCCTGTGGGGCGGGCCAACGGTCATCAACAACGTCGAAAGCATCGCTGCCGTGCCTCACATTATTCTTATGGGCGGGCAGAAGTTTGCCGACTACGGCCCGCCCAAGAACGGCGGCACTCGCCTGTTCTGTCTAAGCGGCCACATCAACAAGCCAGGCGTCTATGAGTTGCCTCTCGGCTACCCGCTGAAAAAGATGATCTATGACGTCGGTGGCGGCATCCCCAACGGACGCAAGCTCAAAGCCGTTGTCCCCGGAGGATCGTCGACGTTCCTCCTGACGGCGGAAGAAGCCGACGGCATGAATATGGACTTCGACTCCTTCGCCAAGCGCGGCGAATTCCTGGGATCAGGCGGGGTCGTGATCCTCGACGACCAGACTTGCATGGTGAAGTTCGCGCTGCGGGTGATGAAGTTTTACCAGCACGAGAGCTGTGGATGGTGCATTCCCTGCCGCGAAGGTACGGACTGGCTGAAGAAGACGCTCACCCGGTTCCACAATGGCGGCGGTTTGAAAAAAGATATCGACAACATGAGGTACCTGGCGCAGAACATGCTCGGGCGGACTTTCTGTCCGCTCGGCGATGCGGCCGCCATCCCTACCATGTCCATCATCGACAAGTGGCGCAGCGAGTTTGAATCGCATCTGGAAGGCAAGCCGTGTCCGTTCGACCCAGAGGGCAGTGTTCGCGAGCTGCCGGTGCTGGCGTAAAGAGTTGGTAAGTTAGGAAGTTGGTAAGTTGGTAATTGTGACCTGTTGTGGCGGGATGCTAACGAGACGTTTCTGGTTGGAGATGATGTACGAAAGAGTCGTAGAACCAAGATTGCTTAAAGAGGTATTGCTGGAATCGGGAGAGCTGCCTGGGATTTTGGCGGCGCCTCTCAAGACGGCGAGGAGCAACAAAAAGATCACCAACTCACCAACTTACCAAGTTACCAACTGATGACCATGAGCACTCTGCCCAACACGCTATCGCCTTCGCCAGCAGACAAAGATCAGCTGCTGGACCTGCTGCGCGAGAGCCGGCAGCGTTTCCTTACGAGCTTTGCCGGCGTAACGGACGAACAAAGCTGCCTGCGGTCCGCGGAGGGATGCTGGTCGGTGGCGGATTGCGTGGAACATGTCGCGGCAGCGGAAACATTTATGCTTCGGCTGGTGCAAGGGCCACGGAGTCCCCGCCCAGCCGGCGCGCCCAACCGCGAAGAGATCTTTTTGCGGCGTATGACGGACCGCACCACAAAGACCACATCGCCGGAAGGCGCTCGGCCCACAGGGCGTTTTGGCAGTCTCGAGGCAGCTGCAAAACAGTTTGCAACAGCCCGCGCAGGAACGATCCGCTTTGTTGAAGAGTGCCTGGACGACCTGCGAACCACAGAAGTGAAGCATCCCCATCCGCTCTTCGGCGATGTCAGCGCCTATGAGATGGTGATCATCATGGCCAAGCATGCCGAACGGCACGCGTTGCAGATCGAGGAAATCAGGAAGAAGTTGGTAAGTGGGTAATTTGGTAAGTTGGTAATTGAAAACAATTGATAACTGAGATTGCAGTGGAACCCGGTCCAATTAGTCAATTACCAAGTTACCCAATTACCAACTTGATGAGGCTTTTGAAACGGCGAGATAGGCTGAACCTAAGGTAAATATGGCCGACGCAAACGAAGTCAAGACCGTAACCATCACCGTCGACGGCAAAAAGATCACCGCCCCCGCGGGCACGCTGCTCATTGAAGCGTGCAAAGCCGTGGGTATTGAGGTTCCGTCGTTCTGCTACTATCCCGGCCTTGCCTTGCAGGCTGCATGCCGCATGTGTCTGGTGCGCATCGAAAAGATGCCCAAGCTGCAAACTGCCTGCACCGTCCCCATCACGGACGGCATGGTGGTGACCACGGAATCCGACGAAGTCAAGCAGGCACGCAAGTCGATGATCGAGTTGCTGCTCGGCAACCATCCGCTGGATTGCCCGGTATGCGACGCCGGGGGCGAATGCGAACTTCAAGACATGACCTTCAAATACGGCGCGGCTGAGTCGCGCTACATGGAAGGCAAGCTTCATAAGGAAGAACAGCAGTGGTCGCCGGTGGTGTTCTTTGACCGTCCGCGCTGCATTTTGTGCTACCGCTGCGTGCGCGTCTGCAATGAAGGCATGGATGTCGCCGCGCTTGGAGTACAGTTGCGCGCCTCCAGTTCCGTGATCGCGCCCAACATGGGCGACCACCTGGAGTGCGAAGAGTGCGGTATGTGCATCGATATCTGCCCGGTGGGCGCGCTGACTTCCGGCGCGTATCGGTACAAAACGCGGCCCTGGGAGATGAAGCACGTGGGCACCGTCTGTACGCATTGCGCGGACGGCTGCAAGACCACGTTGGGAGTACGCCGTTCGGACACCGGCACGGACATCGTGCGCGGCGACAACCGCGACAAGAGCGGCATCAACGGCGACTTCCTCTGCATCAAGGGTCGATACGCCTTTGATTTCTGCGACCACAAAGATCGCTTGCGGCGGCCGCTGGTGCGCAGGAAGGATACGCTCGAGCCTGCCACCTGGGACGAAGCGTATGAGCACGCCGCCAAGCGTTTGCGCGCGATTCGCGACAGCAAAGGCGGCCAGGCCATCGGCGTGATCGGTTCCAACCGCTCTACCAACGAAGAGAATTATCTGCTGCAAAAGTTCGCCCGCACCGTGCTGGACACCAACAATATTGACCATCAACGCACGGCCGATTTCCCGGCCTTCGCCCGCGCCATCGCCGGCAAAGCGAACGCGACCGCAACCATGCGCGACGTGGCATCGGCATCGGCGATTCTGCTCATCGGCAACGATCCGACCGAACAGCATCCCCTGCTTGCGTGGAACATCCGCAACAACGTCCGGCTGAACCGCGCCAAGCTTTACGTAGTGAACTCGCAGCCCATCAAGCTGCGCCGGCAGGCGGACATGTTTCTCGAAGTTCCGGCGGGACGCGAAGGTAAGTTCGCGGCGTTTCTCGGCGGTGACGATGCCGCCGCGGGCTCCCTTACCAGCGCCGGCCTAACCAACGACGTGCTCAAGCAATGGCGGGAAGAACTGCGTGGACTGAGCAACTTGGTCATCATTTTCGGCGCTGAAGTCCGCGGGACGGATGTTGCCGCCCTGGTCAAGTTCGGTTCCGGCATCAACGCGAGATTCATCTGCCTGGGCGATTATGCGAACTCGCGCGGCGCCGCGGATATGGGGGTTTATCCTGACCTGCTTCCCGGTTATATCGCCGCAAGTGCGTCGCAGAAGTTCAGCGAAGAATGGGGGAAGCTGCCCGCCGAAAAAGGTCTCAGCCTGGCGGAGATGAAACAGGCCATCCAAGATCGCCGCCTTACCGCGGTGCTCCTGGTCGGCCCTGACATAGAGGATCCCGAGCTGGCTAAGACGCTTGCCCAAACGCCGGGCTTGACCGTGATTCACCTATGCAACTTCCTGGACCAGCTGGGAAGCCAATCGAGCGCGGAAATCATTCTGCCGATCGCCACCGCCTATGAGAAGGCCGGGACATTCACCAACACCTGCGGTGACCTGCAACTGCTCAAGAAGGCCGGCGACGTGGCGGGAGTGCGCAGCGAGTTCGAAATCATCGTGCGCCTGGCCGAAGGCATGGGCGCCGACGTGCACAAACTGGTGCCGTTCGGCGGCGGAGTGCGGGCTGACATGGGGCAATCGCGCGGGGTGCAGTCGGGTGAGGCCGACCGCCACGCCGTTTGGCTCTCCGCCAACGGCCTGGAGCCGCGGCTCAGCCCATTCGATCCCATGGCCATCCTGGATGAGATCCAGCGCCTGGTGCCGGGGTATGAATTCTCGCGCCTGAACCTTCTGGCCGGCAACGACGAGCACACACGCGCCGCCGAGATGAGCAACGCGGGCCCTGGCAGCGGCCAGGCGCAGATCACGCCGGCCAACGATACGTTATTCACTTCCGGGACACTGGGGCGTTATTCAAACACACTGAACTCGGTCGTGGAAAACCGGAGAGCAACGGCGAACCAGGAAGTCGTGGCGGATTAAAGCAGTTGGCAAATAGCAATTAGCAGTTAGTGGTTGCGCCCCGGAGGGGCGGCATTTGGGAACCTGAGTAAAGAAAAGTTTGCCATGCGGAACAAATTTGGTTTTTGGTTTGGCTAATTGCTAATTGCTAACTGCCTTTGCTGGCGCAAGTTTTTGGTTTGGCTAAGTACTAACTACTAATTACTAATTACTAATTACTGGTTTTCAACCCGTGGACTTGAAAACATACATCCTCGTTGCCGTCGTCAAGATTGCGCTGGTGGTTTTTATCCTGCTCACCGGCGTGGCATACACCACGCTGCTGGAGCGTAAGCTGGTGGCCCGCATCCAGAACCGCTGGGGACCTACACGCGTCGGTCCGTTCGGACTGCTCCAGCCTCTCGCCGACGGCGTCAAGTTCATCCTGAAGGAAGACCTGGTGCCGGACAAGGTGCACAAGGGCCTCTACATCCTTGCGCCCATGCTGGCACTGGCCATGTCTCTGGTCGCGATCGCCGTGATTCCCTTCGGTGAAGCAGTAACGGTGCGGGGCACGACCCTGCCGCTGCAGATCACGGGCGTGGCCCACGCCGACGGCGCGTTGAGCGACATCAACATCGGCCTGCTGATTATCCTTGGCGCAACTTCCATTGGCGTCTATGGCGTTGCCCTGGCCGGATGGTCGTCCAACAGCAAGTACTCCCTGCTTGGCTCCTTGCGGGCCAGCGCGCAGATGATCAGCTACGAACTGGCTCTGGGCCTTTCGCTGGTTGGTGTTCTGCTGCTGGCCGGAACGCTCAGCCTGCGGGGGATAGTGGACAGCCAGATTGGTCCGTGCACCACTCCATGGAATTGTGAACATCCATGGCTGGGGATTTCCTGGCTCAGGGTGTTTCCTCATTGGTACATCTTTCCTCAGTTCATCGCGTTCTTCATTTATTTAATGGCGGCGTTTGCCGAGACCAATCGAATCCCCTTCGATCTTCCCGAAGCTGAAACCGAATTGGTTGCCGGATATCACACCGAGTACAGCGCGATGAAATTTGCCATGTTCTTCATGGCGGAATACGTCAACATGATCACCGTGGCCTGCTTGGCGACTTTGTTGTTTTTTGGGGGTTGGCACGGGCCGGCTCTGTCGTTCCTGCCGCCAATCTTGCAGATGCTGCTGCCGGTGTTCTGGTTCGCGGTGAAAGTATTCTTTTTCATGTTTCTCTACATATGGATCCGCGGCACGTTGCCGCGCTTCCGCTATGACCAGTTGATGGCCTTCGGATGGAAGTTTCTGCTGCCGCTAGCCATCGCCAACATCATCGTCACCAGCTTTATCGTGGCCTGGAGATCTTAAGTGGTTCACCAGATACTGTTCATCATCTTCGGAGTGATTTGTGTGGCAGGCGCCATCAACCTGCTGGCGCAGCGTCACCCGATCAACAGCGCTCTCTCTCTGGTGGTGGTGATGTCGTCCCTGGCGCTGATCTACCTGCTGCTGGGCGCGGAGTTTTTGGCAGCCATTCAGGTGATCGTCTACGCCGGGGCCATCATGGTGCTCTTCGTGTTCGTCATCATGCTGCTGAACGCTGGGGTGGAAGAGCGAACGCGGGGCAGCCGTATCGCTCTGCTGATCGGCGTTCCCGGAGTCCTGGTGCTGGCCTGCGTGGTTGGCTGGACCATGGTGAATCAGCGTCACGAACTCGGCGAAGTCGGCATCAGCCCTACCAACTTCGGCAATACCCGGGACATCGCGCATCTGCTGTTCAAGAATTTTTTGCTGCCGTTTGAGGTCACCTCGGTGCTGATTCTGATTGCCATCATGGGCGCGGTGGTGCTCGGAAAGAGGGAGAGCTGATATGGTCCCGCTTTCCTGGTACCTGATCCTGAGCGCGATCCTGTTCGCGCTTGGCGTGCTGGGCTTTCTCCTCAAGCGCAACATCATCACCATCTTCATGTCGATTGAGCTGATGCTCAACGCCGTAAACCTGAGCTTTGTGGCTTTCGCCCGGTACTGGAGCGACCAAGGAATGCAGCTCGCTCTCGAAGGCCATGTGTTCGTGTTCTTCGTGATGGTGGTCGCGGCGGCGGAAGCTGCCGTGGGGCTGGCTATCATTATTTCCGTCTTCCGCACGCGCGAAACTTTGAACGTGGACCAGGTGAACCTGCTGAAATTATGAACGAGCCGAACTTATACCTTTGGGTCATTCCTGTGCTGCCGCTGATCGGCGCCGCCATCAACGGCCTGCTGGGGCGCCGTTTCAAGAACGGCATGGTCTCGTTCGTGGCCCTGCTGTTCACCGCGGCCTCGTTCGGCTGGGCGCTATGGGCGGTGTGGAAAGCCTGGCCCGGCGGCCCGATGGCGTTGCCGCACGTCGAGACAGTCGGAACGTGGATCACGGCCGGCAAATTCTCCGCGCCCTTCGGCTTCTATCTCGACCAGCTCTCGATGGTCATGGTGCTGGTGGTAACCGGCGTCGGCTTCCTGATCCACATTTACTCCGTCGGCTACATGGGACATGAAGGCGGCTACTACCGTTTCTTCTCCTATCTCAACCTCTTCATGTTCTTCATGCTCACGCTGGTGCTGGCGAACAACTACTTGCTGATGTTCGTCGGCTGGGAGGGCGTGGGCCTGGCGTCCTATCTGCTGATCGGCTTTTATTTCCTCAAGGACTCCGCGGCCAATGCCGGCAAGAAAGCTTTCATCGTCAACCGCATCGGCGACTTCGCTTTCCTGATCGGCATGTTTCTGCTGATCCAGCATTTCGGGACGCTGAATTTTTCAGGCGACAACGGCGTCTTTCCCCAAGTCTCCCAGCTCGGCGTCGACGGCAGCTGGGGATGGCTGACGATGGCTGCCATCTGCCTGATGATCGGCGCCACGGGCAAATCGGCGCAGATTCCGCTCTATGTCTGGCTGCCTGACGCCATGGAAGGCCCCACGCCGGTCTCAGCCTTGATCCATGCCGCCACCATGGTGACCGCGGGCATCTACATGATCGCGCGCTCCAACGCCATCTTCAGCCGGTCGCCGCATGCGCTCGAGATCGTGGCCGTGATTGGCTGCCTGACCGCACTTTTCGCCGCCACCATGGGCATGGCGCAGACCGACATCAAGCGCGTGTTGGCCTACTCCACGGTCTCGCAACTCGGCTACATGTTCATGGCGTGCGGCGTGGCTGCGTACTCTGCGGGCATCTTCCACCTGATGACCCACGCCTTCTTCAAGGCCCTGCTCTTCTTAGGCGCCGGCTCAGTGATCCATGCCATCGGCGGCGAACAGGATATGCGCCGCATGGGCGGCCTATGGAGGAAGATCCCTTGGACCTTCTGGTTGATGACCGCTGCCACTTTCGCCATCGCCGGCTTCTTTCCCTTGTCAGGTTTCTTCAGCAAGGACGAAATTCTGGCTCAGACGTTCTTTAGCCCACACGGCAGCAAGGTCTTGTGGGCGATTGGCCTTTTGACGGCGGGCCTCACCTCCTTCTATATGTTCCGGCTTTGGTTCCTGACGTTCTTTGGCGAATACAAGCCCGATGCTGCTCTCGGCGAGGCCCACGCCACACCCGCGAGCCATGGAGCGCAGCCGCCCTCGGCTGCGGACCACGGCCACGGTGGCATACACGAGTCGCCTTGGGTGATGCTCGGTCCGCTGGTGGTTCTGGCGATCGGTTCCGTCATTGCAGGCTGGGTGGGCATGCCTGCCTTTATGGGCGGGCACAATGAGATTGAACACTTTCTCGGTCCGGTAATGACTGCTAATGCTCCCCTGGAGGAAGTACAGTATTCCGAGACGGTTCCTACGACACAGCGCGAGATACACGGATTGGAAGCCCAGAAGTCCCGCGAGGAATTATTACTGGCCGGCACTTCCATCCTTGTAGCTGCGCTCGGCCTCTTCTTCGCCTGGCTCCTCTATTACAAGCGTCCTGAACTTCCCGACCGCATCACCGCTAAGATCCACGGCATATACCTGACGGTGCTCCACAAATACTATGTTGACGAAGGTTACGGCGCGCTGTTCGTCAAGCCTCTGCTCGCGCTCTCGACGGTCGTCTTTTGGAAAGGCGTTGACCAGGGCGTGATCGATGGGCTGGTAAACGGCGCGGGAGAAGCTTCGAAAGGTATCGGCAACGAACTCAGGCGTATGCAGTCGGGCAACATACGCTCCTACGCGGCGTGGGTGGCTCTGGGCGGCGCGGCAGTGATCATTTACATGTACATGGTGTGGCACAGCTTGACGGGGGTGGCGAAGTGAACGGATCCATTCTCACCGTGGTCACCTTCCTCCCTGCCATCGGCGCAGTGTTGTTGATGTTGTTGCCGCGCAACGACCGCGTCATACGCTGGACTGCACTCATTGTTTCCCTGCTTACGTTTGCCTTCTCGCTCCACATTGTGCGGTTCTTCGACTACAGCCATCGCGGCTTTCAGCCTCAGTTCGATACCAGCCATCCGTGGATCGGCCAGTCCATCAGCTACCACCTTGGCGTGGACGGCATCTCCATGTGGCTCGTCCTGCTGACAGCGTTTCTCGTTCCACTTGGTGTGCTCGTCTCGTGGAAGTCGATCCACGATCGCGTGAAGGAGTTCTTCATCCTGCTCCTTGTGCTCGAGACCGCCATGATCGGCGTCTTCCTGGCGCTGGACATGTTCCTGTTTTACGTCTTCTGGGAAGCCACGCTGATTCCCATGGCGCTGATGATCGGCATGTACGGCCACGAGCGCCGTGTTTACGCAGCCGTGAAGTTCTTCCTGTACACGATGGTGGCTTCCGTATTCATGCTGGTAGCGGTGATCTACCTCTACGTGCATACGCCAATAACGGCCAGCACGCCGCATCATAGTTTTGAATACCTCGCGTTTCGTGATCTGATCGCAAGCCACGCGATCTCTCCGACGGCCTTGCAGTGGCTCTTCCTGGGCTTCTTCATCGCTTTCGCGGTCAAAGTCCCGCTCTTCCCGCTTCACACCTGGCTGCCCGACGCGCACGTTGAAGCACCCACGGCTGGATCCGTCCTGCTGGCCGGTGTGTTGCTGAAGATGGGCACCTACGGCCTGCTGCGCTTCAGCGTCGGCATGTTTCCGGTTCAATCCGGCATCAACGCAGCTTGGATCAACACGCTGGCCATCATCGGCATCATCTATGGCGCCTTAGTGGCGCTGGTACAGCCGAACCTGAAGAAGCTGATCGCTTACTCTTCCGTCAGCCACCTGGGGTTTGTGGTGCTGGGTATCTTCACCTTCACCCAGATCGGCGCGGACGGCGCGGTGTACCAGATGCTGAACCACGGCATCTCCACCGGCGCGCTGTTCATGCTGGCCGGCATGCTCTACGAACGCAAGCACACCTACGATTTCAAGGAGTACGGCGGGCTGGCCACACCCATGCCCGTGTATGCCACGTTCTTCCTGATCGCCGTGCTCTCTTCCGTCGGCTTACCCCTCCTCAACGGCTTCGTAGGCGAGTTCCTGGTGCTGAGCGGAGCGTTCCAGGACAAAATGATCTACGGCATCCTGGGCGCCAGTGGTGTGATCTGGGGAGCATGCTATCTGCTGTGGATGTACCAGAAAGTTTTCTACGGCCAGATCACTCACGATGAAAATAAGACGCTACCTGACCTGGATGGCCGCGAGCAGATTTCGCTCTGGCCTATTGCGGTGATGGCGCTGGTGATGGGCGTGGTTTCGCCGTACTGGATGAAATCGATTGATCCCGCAGTAGAGACCACACTCCACGCCGCGGGACAGATCAACAAACAGCAGGCCGCGAATCAGGTTTTGGAAAGAGTTGGTAAGTGGGTAAGTTGGTAACTTGGTAATTGTGACAAGAGAGTTGGTAAGTGACGGCCAGGGACAGAGATCAAATTACCAACTTACTAAATTACCAAGTTACCAACTGATGAAAAAGTTGGTAATTTGTGACAAAGAACGAGCAGCTTCGCGAGCGAGCAATGCAGCTTGCGATTCGAATCATTCATTTGTCCAGAGCATTACCCAGAACGGCCGATGCGGAAGTCATCGGAAAGCAGTTGCTGCGTTCCGGTACTTCCGTCGCGGCCAATTATCGAGCAGTCTGCCGCGCGCGTTCGAAAGCTGAATTCATTGCGAAGCTGGGCATTGTGGCGGAAGAAGCTGATGAGAGCGTCTGTTGGCTGGAGATGATACAGACTACGAAAATCGTAAACCCTAAGCGCCTTGAGGGAATATTGAAGGAATCGAGAGAACTGGCTGCAATTTTTTCGGCATCTCTCAAAACTGCGAGAAGCAACAGATGAAAATTACCAACTTACTAACTTACCAAGTTACCAACTGAGCGAAATGGACCAACTGGTTTCCAAATCCGATTACATTCGCATCCTGCCGGAGCTGGTCTTGACCGCCTTTGGCGTCGCCGTGATGATGATCGATCCGCTGCTCAAGCCCGGCGCCAGCCGCAAGAACCTCGGACTACTCTCCCTGGCCGGCACGCTGGCGGCCATTGCGGCGACGTTCTGCCAGATCGCGTGGCTGGCTCCACAGTCCACGGGCTGGTTCGGCATGGTCCGTATCGACAGCTTCAGCATCTTCTTTCATATCCTGATCCCGGCTATATCGGCGCTTTGCATCCTGGCCTCGCTCGAATACCTTGACGCGCAGAATATCCGCAGCGGCGAATACTATGGCCTGATTCTGTTCGGCACCGTGGGCATGACGTTGATGGCCTCCGCCGTGGAACTGGTGCTGATCTTCATCGCTCTCGAGATTTCCTCCATTGCGACTTACATCCTTGCCGGATACCGTCGCCGCACCGCCGCGAGCACGGAGTCTTCGCTCAAGTACTTTCTCCTGGGATCGTTTGCCACTGCGTTCTTCCTCTACGGCGTAGCTCTGATGTTCGGCGCCACCGGCACCACCGGCCTGCTGGAGATTCCCGGAAAGCTGGCGCTCCAGATGAAAGCCACCGGAAGCGTCAGCATCCTGGCCTTCATGGCCACGGCGCTGATGATCGTGGGCCTGGGCTTCAAAGTCGCGTCCGCGCCTTTCCACGTGTGGACACCCGACGTGTACGAAGGCGCGCCGGCGCCAATCGTAGCGCTGATGTCGACCGGTCCCAAGGCGGCGGCGTTCGCTGTGCTCTTGCGTGTGCTGTTCGCAACCACCCCCACAGAATGGTTTTGGCTGATCTGGATCTCTGCCGCGCTCTCCATGACGCTGGGCAACTTCGGCGCGCTCATCCAGAACAACGTCAAGCGCATGCTGGCCTATTCCTCCATCGCGCACGCCGGCTATCTCCTGGTGGCGTTTGCCGCTGGGAATCAGGAAGGGATCTCCGCCGCGATTTTCTACACCGCTGCCTATGCGGCGATGAACGTCGGCGCGTTCGCCGTCGTCAGCCACTTTGCTTCCACCGGCGAGCGCTACGTCTCGATCGACGACTACGCAGGCCTGGGCAAACGTTCTCCTCTGCTGGCCTTCACGCTGACGATCTTCCTGCTCTCGCTAATCGGCATCCCGGCAACCGTCGGGTTTCTGGCCAAGTATTACGTCTTCGCTGCGGCCTTAACCAGCCCTACGCACTCCGGCGCGCTCATTGCCTTGACGGTCATCGGCTTGGTCAACAGCGCGGTGGCTTCGTACTATTACCTGCGCTTAATCGTGGTGATGTACATGCGCGAGCCGTCTTTGGAGGAAGCCCCTTCGCGGCCTGCCGCCTCCATGCGCCTGGCGCTGGTCATCGCAGCCATCGCCACCATTTACCTGGGCGTGATTCCGGGACGGGTGGTGAACTCCGCTATCATGGGCGCGGCAAGCATCGCCCCGGCGAGCACTGGTCCGGCGAGGAGCGGCGTCATCACGCTTGAGATCAAAGACCGCTCGCCAGACTCTCAGTCTACTCCGGCGAAATAGTCACATCGCGGCTGGCGAAGATCGCGGCTGCGGCTATCCAGAACAGAATCGTGAAGATCACGGCGCTGACGCATATCCACGCCGCGCCGGTCGCCTCTCCAAAACGAAAATTGAGCACGTCGTTGACCAGCCAGACAGCGGGGAAAAACTCTCTCCTCGGACTCCATCCCCCGCGCTGGACAATGAACGGCAGAGCCAGAGTCAGTGTGGCTGCGCCGGTCGCCAGAAAGGGATGTAGAAACGTCGCATAGAACAGACCTGCGGCGGACGCCATCACGCAGCAGACAAATAGGGCGGCCATAAGGCCTCCGAGCCCGGCGACGGGATACCCGCCGCGGATACACAACAACCAGCTGACGCTGCCGACGATCGCGCAGAAGACAGCCGAGATCATCGCGCTGCCGCAAAGGATTCCGCCCAGGTACTGCCAGCGATGGATGCCTTTCGATAGCACAGCCACGATCCTTCGGGAGCGTCGCTCGGCATGCACCGCGGGCGCGGCCACCAATATGGCTATGGCCACCAGGTAGAAGGCGTGCAGCTTCAAAAAGAAGCGCGCCTCCTGAATCTCCTGGTTGTAGCCAAAAACACCGGAAATTGAAACCAGGTAGAGCGACATCAGCAGCACAATGAGCCATTGCGCGCGCACGAAATTTACGCCGAGCAGGAGGACTTGTCGCATCTTTGATCTAGGTCTCCACGTGAAACAGGCGCAGGGTTTCGCCATCTACCACCGCCAGGTCGCCATGCGTGGAAATTGCGTAATACGCTCTGGCGCCGCGAATCGGCACCGAGATCCGCCGCGCGCGGCTGGTCAAGTCATACACTTCAACCCGATCGGCGCGGGTGCCTGCCAGCCAGCCGCCGCCCGGGCGCGTCGTTTCCATGCGGTAAGTGTCGCACTGCACCGCAAGAAATGGGCCTGCCGCAAGGGCCGAAGCATACATCAACCGCAGATCGTGGTGCGTGAACATGCGCTCGCCGGTGGCAGAGAACACAGTGACGGTGTCGCAGCCGTAGAGCACCGCTCGCTGGGCGTCTTCCCGCTGGCCGTCTTCCTTAGTCGCGCTCATGCCCAGCCGGCAAGCGTTGCTCTCCTTGGGGACTTCGGCCTTCATCGGTGACCAGTTGCCGTTGAAATCCAGCGCGCCCATTTGGCCGTCGGAGTAAGAGTGCGCGGGATTGCTAGTGATGAGCTGATCGTCCAAAGGCGCCCAAAACGCCAGCGTGTGCTGGAGTGTGAAACTCTTCTCCGTCTGGAGCGTCGCGGCGTTGAGGACTTGCACGTCGACCGTGGCTTTGCCGTCGTGAATCACAGTCTGATCGGCCAGCAGTTCCGGCGTCATAAAGACTTGCTCATGCACGATCACCAGTTTCTCGCCGGAAGGCGAAACCCTCATTCGCCAGTCTTCTATGCGCGCCGACTTCTCGAACGGAAGTTCGCGCTCTGCGATTCGCTCGAAGGCAGGAGAGTAGCTGTATAACGCTGATCCCGCGAGCACCACAAGACCGCGGCGCGTGGTCAGAACTTGAGAGTCGCCACCGTTGGTGGGAATATCAACGGAGCGAAGAATTCGGCCATCGTCCGCGCTGAGCACTTTGATGTTCAACAGAAAGTTGCCGGCGCCGCCACCGGCGCCGCGTGGCCTGAGTTTGGCCAACTCCTGCTTGCGATTCACCTGATACAACACAATTTTGTCCGGCTCCAGAAACAGAATGCCCTGCTGGTTCGTCCAGGCCGCGCCCGCCTGGCGATCAAAGCTCTGCACCCGGTAGGCCTGCAGGTTGGTTTCCCAACGCGGAGCCTGAGCGCTCCAGGCCGGTGCGCAGACCAGCAGAGCCATCACAGCGTGTTTCATGAATGTCATCGTTGAAACCAGCCTCTTGACCCCTGGGGGCTACTGATCGCTGCACTAATAGTGCCCTTTTGACACGACGAATTTCTCAGACTGTCATTCTGAGCAAGCGCGAGCACCGGCGTACGCCGGGACGAGTGCGCGTCGAAGTTGAGCCGCTTTGCGGGCGTTTGAGCCCGCAGGCGAAATCCCGAGCGGAGCCGAGGGAACTCGAACCCCGAAGGCGTGTCCCCAACCATGCCGTTCCAGGGAGTTTTCTGAACGATGCTTGGGGAGAACGCCTTGATACGACGTTCACGCTGCCGGCGTTCTTGGGGTCCTTCGACTCCGCGCCCATCAACCTCGTGAAGGACAGACGATCGCGGCGCTGCGCTCAGGATGACAGGGGTAGGAATTTTCTCCGAGTTAGACGAGACGACAGCGGGTATCTCTTGTGCGGGGATCAATAAAGTCCGCGATTTTATTGCGTCGCTGCAGCACCCTTCGCTTTGCTTACGCTGGTCTAAGGTCCTGGGCTGGGCTTGTTCCCTGATACGAATCGTACTTATGAAACACGCTGCAACGCAGGACCTCATGCTCCGGCCCCTTTCTCTCCGCTGGGTTTCTTTTTGTGGCCACCGCCGTTCTGGTGCGCCAGCTCTACAAACAAGTCTTCCAGCGTGCGCCGGACGGGATGGACAGCCACCACTTCCCCACCCGCCAGCCAGATTTGTTCAATCGTCCGGCGCTGATCGAGCGCAGGTACCGTAATGCGGACATACCCGTTTTCCTTGGTGCCTTCGAACATCAACTCGTCAACTCCGCGCGCCGTGATCACAAAACGCTCTTGAGTCTCCAGCAGTTCACGCAGCGTGCCCACGCGGGCCACGCGTCCGCGTATCACGATGGCCAGGCGGTCGCACACCTGCTCAACCTCGGAGAGTAGATGTGAGCTGAGGAACACCGTCTTGCCCGCGCGCCGTGCCCGGAGCAGGATTTCTCGCACCTGGATGCGGCCGATCGGATCGAGCGCCGAAGCCGGCTCGTCGAGGACCAGGAGCTCCGGATCGCCGATCAGCGCCTGCGCAAGCCCCACTCGCTGCAGCATGCCGCGGGAAAACTTGCCCACGTTCCGGCCGGCCGCGCCCGCTAAGTCCAGTTCTTTGAGCATCTCTTCTGTGCCCCGGCGGAGCTGCGGATCGCGCATCCCATTCAGCGCTCCGTAAAATCGCACCAGCTTCGCGGCCGGG
>DATFQZ010000155.1:0-10681 GCA_035263765.1 Candidatus Angelobacter sp.
GCCGGTAATTCCGCCGCCTCAAGCCACATTGACCGCTGGATCAACTGGCCGCATTATGGATCCTAACTACCGCACGCCGGTCACCGAGCAGTGGAACGGCGGCTATACTTGGGCAATCAACACCAAGACGGTTTTCGAAGCCGAGTACGTTCATGTGCTCAGTCTTCATGAAAACAAGACCATCAACCTCGATCCCAACATCCCCGTTACGCCGAACAACATCACCACCTTATCGAGAACCGGTACGCCTGGTGGCTTCTTCCGTCCACTCGACGCGGCTTTCAAGGCGGCCGGCGTTCCCGTTCTGGCTAGCGTGCGCGACGAAGCCGCTGCTGGACGTTCGCGCTACGATGGCATGAATTTGAGCTTCCGCCAGCGCAGCTTCCACAAGACGGACCTGACTGTAAACTACACACTGGCGCGCGCCGTGGGTTACGACGAAGACGGCGGCTCGTTCCGTTACTACCCCCGCGATCCGCAGAGACCGCTCGATCCGAATGAATTCGGTCCGGCGGCCAATGATGAACGGCACCACCTGACCATCGCCACGACATCACACATGCCATATGGACTGGAATTGTCTCCGATCCTCCAGTTTGGATCGGCGCGACCCTATCTCGTCACGGCAACCAACAACATGTTGAATCTCGGCGGCGGCAGCTCTGCTGGAGCAATGATCGTAACCAACGCCGCTCCGAACAATCTGCTCTCCGCGGCGCAGTTGACGCCTATCGTCGATTCTAGTTCTTCAATCCCAAGTATCGCCTTAGCGGAGGCTGCGTGTTACTACTCCGGAAATTGCCACATCGTGCCTTACAACTCGTTGCGTGGCGATCCGTACTTTGACGTGGATATGAGGTTAGCCAAGAGCATCAAGCTGGGCAGCGAAAAACGCGAACTCAAGCTGATCTTCCAGGCCTTCAACCTGTTCAACCATGCCAATTACGGAAATGATTTCGGAGGTAACACCAACTCACTCTCAACCATTAAGGATCTGACAGTCCCGATCAGCAACAAAAGACAGATCATGACACCGGATTCGACTTTTGGTAACGCGCTCGGATTCATCAACCCGTCGGGCAACGGGACGTTGCCACGTGCGTTCGTTGCTGAATTCGGAGCACGGTTCACTTTCTAAACAACCAACTTGCAACAATTTGCCCGGCGCGTAAGCGCCGGGCTTTTTTTTGCCTAGCCCGTTTAGGAAATGGTGCAAGTCGGCCATAAATTAATCGGCCATAAATTAAATGGAGCCCAGAACTCTACCCCTGTGTCATCTTGAGCGCAGCGCCGCGATAAAGCCGGACCCCTGGGTTGCGCACAAGCGCGAAGCCGAAAGATCCCGAGGATGCGTCGTCCGCAATGCCGCGGCAGGGAGTTCTCTGGAGCTCCGCTATTGCGTGCGTCTGCGGGCCTTCACCTGGGTGCAAGATGCAGGAGGGGACAGTCTGCCCCCAACGAACAGCGCAAGGGTTAACCGTCCCTCTAGAGAACTCCCTGATGAGAGAACTCACTGATGCTGCGAGACCGGTGGAAAGGGTGTCGGGATCTTTCGACTTCGCGCCAGCGAGTATGGATATGGGAAGTCCGTTGCGGCGCTGCGCTCAAGATGACACAGGGGGATGTAATCGCAGGAAACGACAAGCTCAACACTATCTGTAACGTATTGCAACTAAAAGGCTTATGAGGCAGGCAACGCTCGCTCTTCGAGCATGCGCTGGGTAGTAACCAAAAACTCTTCGATCTCAATGGGCTTGAACATGATGCCGATGTTGCGGCTGGCGGCTTCCTCTGCAGTTTCCTTCGTGGCGTAGCCGGTCAAAAGGGCCGCCGGCAGTGCAGCGTCGCGTTGCCGGGCAGCGGAGATGACTTCGAAGCCGGTGTGTTGCTCTTCAAGCGAGTAGTCGCAAAGCAGCCCGTCAAACTCGTGCCGCTCGAGGGCGGCAAGGGCATCGCGTGAGGTAGGGCAGGCTACCACGTCATATCCGTGGCGTTCCAGGATGAGGCGATAGGTAACGAGTACGGCGGCCTCGTCATCGACCACCAGGATCCGATATTTGCGGTCTTCGCTCCTGCTCATGCTCACGGCTTGGTCACCGGCAGATCGATCTGGAAGACGGTCCCTTTGCCGAGACCGCTCCTGACCGATATCCGCCCTTCGTGGTTGTGGACAATTCCTCGAACAATCCACAGCCCCAAGCCGGTGCCCTTCTCTCCTTTGGTGGTCACAAACGGCTCAAAAATGTCGCCGATGATTTCCGGCGCGATGCCAGTGCCGGTGTCGGCAATGAGGATCCGAACCCAGATGCGCAGGTTGTCCAAAGCGCGCACAGCCCGGGTGCGGATGCGTAAAGTACCACCTTCAGGCATGGCGTCGCGGGCGTTGAGCAGAAGGTTGGAAAACACCTGGCGGATCTGGTCGGCAGCCAGGATGGCGTCGGGCAGCGTGCCCAGTTCGGTTTCCACTCGAACACCCGCCCGCTCCATTTGGCGATTGAGCAGCAGCAACGTGTCTTCAATGATGGTGTTTACGTTGACCGGCTTGCTGGGCTCAGTTTCGCGGTACAGGCCCAGCATCTGCCGCACGACTCGCGCCACGCGCTCCGTTTCAGCCTTCAGGATGTTGTACACCGGCGCGGCGCTTTCCGGGACCGCAGGCGCCAGAAGATATACCGCATTCTTAATGGCCTCCATGGGGTTGTTGACCTCATGCGCGATGGTGGCGGCCAAGCGACCGGCAGCAGCGAACTTTTCAATCTCCAGCATGCGCCGCTCGACTCTATCTTTGTCACGGATGAGCGCCCGGTGCTGCGTATCAGTCAGCATGACTGACGAATCGGTCATCTTGTGCATGACCGTTCCCACCTGGGCCATGGTGATTTCCATGTCGCGCAGGCGGTTGTAATAGTGTTCGCTCTTGAACAGCCGGGAGAGATATCCATTGGTGAGATCGATGAGCTCATTGAGCGCCATCAAGTCCGCTTCCGTATGGTGGCGGCGGAGCTCCACCACGACAGCGGCTGAATGACCTCGCACCGTGCAGACGGAACAGATCTGGTCTTGCGGGCGGTTCCCCTTGATCCCGCGGAAGTTCTGCGCCGCCAGACACTCGGCGCGACGTGCCTGGCCTGCCTCCGGACACGAACTGGGATTCGACAACCGCATGGGATACACGTAGAGGAGTCGGTGGTGAAGGTTGATCTTAGCCCCGACGACTGAGCGCCGGCCGTCAACCCCCGCCATCAGAGGGTGTCCTTCGGTCCGCAGAGCTACGGTGAGCTTTTCCAGTTGCTGCCGCCCCCAGTTCAAAGCGACCGCAGGTGCCGCGCAGCCAGAGGTGGTTTCCAGGACCGCCGCCCGGGGATGCCCTAAGGCCACAATCTCTTCCAGGAGAATCGGGAAAATGTCCTCGGAGCGTTCCGCCTGCAGAAGGCGCAGGCACGCCTCTCGGCTGGGGGCGTTGTCTCGCCGCCGACGTTGAGGCTGGAAGTGCATTTTGGCCGTGGCCATCGTTTCTCCCAAGTGCATGAACTTACCCGCGTAAGCAGCACCTGTCAACCCGTGTTATTCGAGTCCGTGAAGCCGGTTGTGGCGCTCCTGGGGCTGGGTGACATTAACTGGTGTACATCTCTGATGCGAGCTGCTGGTTCCAGGTTGGCCCATTTTTGGCCCGTCTGGGCGCCGGTTCTACCTTGTTTCTAAGGAAAAACTAGCCGTCGAAACCCGCTGTTTGGCATGGTTCTTGCAGCCAGCCGGCTATTTACCCAGGCGAAATTCCGCGATGAGAGGAAGATGGTCTGAGGCCACGAGTGCTCCACGGCTGCGATGCAGCATAAACTCCTCCAGCACCAGCTCGCGGTCAAAATACATGTGGTCGAGGTGCATGATGGGCAGCACTCCGGGATAGGTGCGCCGCCGGTTCAAGTGCAAACGTATGTCGACGCTTTCGAACACGTGCTCCAGCATGCGCGAAACCAGCCCACGGGTCCACTCGTTGAAATCGCCGATGACCAGCCGAGGATGCCGGAGTCGCGGTGCAAGCAGCACGTCGCGGCTCAACAGCAAATCGGCCTGCTTGCGCCGCTCCAGATAGCCGGTGCCCAGATGGACGTTGAACAGGTGCACAATTTTGCCGGGCGCGATCTCCAGGTCGCAGCGGATGCAGCCACGCGGTTCCCGGCTCGACGCCGTCAGATCGTACACTTCCACCTGCTTCACGGGAAAGCGGCTCAGCACCACGTTGCCGTATGCCGCGCCGCGCAGCTTGCGCGTCTCTCCGATCCGAAACTCAAAACCAACGGCGTCGGCCAGATATTGCGCCTGATTCTGCTCGCGGCGTCCGCCGCTGAGGCTGACGATTTCTTGCAGCGCGATCACGTCCGCATCGAGTTCGCGCAGAACATCGGCAACGCGCACCGGCCGGATCCGGCCATCGATGCCTCGGCACTTATGAGTGTTGTACGTGGCCACGCGAAATGTTGACTTGTCTTTCATGGGCTAACGCCACTTTGTTCGATGCACGATGCCTATCCCCAACGTCAATCCTCCCGACCCTCGCCTGAAAGAGAGCAGGATCGCATTCGTTACAATGGTCGTGTAGGAACCATGATCAAGACTGCCCAGGCCAAACCCACTCGTGCTGAGAATAGAGTACAGCTATTGCAGGCTCCCGGCCTCAAGAAGATCCGCTGGTTGGTTCACGGGTTCAGCACGCGGCCCGGCGGAGACACGACCTGCTATGGCGGTCGTGATCTCAATCTCGGTTTCACAAAGGAAGACAGCCGCGAAAAAGTCGAGAAGAACCGGAGGCAATTCCTGCTCACGCTGGGGGCTGTCACCGCCCGCCGGCCGTGGCCGCTGGTTGCCAATCGCCAGGTGCATTCCGATGTTATTCACGTGCTGCACACGCTCCCACAAGCGCCGCTTGTCGGGGACGGAATGGTTACCAACCTGACCGGGGTCGCTGTTGCTATCCTCACCGCGGACTGCCTGCCCGTGTTGGTGGTGGACAAAAAGAATAAAGTCGTCGCGGCGTTTCACGCAGGATGGCGCGGGACAGCTCAGCGCATCGTGGAAAAAGGCGCCGGCATCATGCGGCGGGAATTCGGCACGCGGCCTGAGGATACCTACGCCGCGATCGGACCGGGAATCCGGAAATGCTGTTATGCCGTGGGCGAAGAGCTGAAGCACGAATTCGAATCCCAGTTTGCTTACGCCGGCGAGTTGTTTCATGAAGTCAAGGATTCTGACCCGGTCCGGGAAAAATACCCGCTGCTCTTTTTGAACCAGCGCGCGCCCGGTCACGGCGACCCCTGCATCCGGCTTCACCTGGATCTAGCGGAAGCCAACCGCCGCCAGTTACTCAATGCCGGTATTCTGGACAGGCACATCACCGTCCTGGGGGAATGCACCGCTTGTGACACCAGGAGATTCTTTTCGCATCGCGCGGATCAGGGCCGCACCGGGCGCATGATGGCCGTGGTGGGAATCGTGCCCTGATGGGTGCCGGTTAGTGCTTGTCGGAGGCGTGGCCGGAAGCCGCAGCCGCGGCGCCGTCGTGGTTGATGACGTCCTTGAGTTCCTTGCTGGGCTTGAAGTACGGGATCTTCTTGGCGGGAACTTCCACGCGCGCACCTGTCTTGGGGTTGCGACCCACACGGGGCTTTCTCTGCCGTGTGCGGAAGCTGCCAAAGCCGCGTATCTCAATCTTGTCGCCGGCACGCAAGGAGCGGACTACGCTGTCAAAAATCGTCTCGACGATGATCTCGCTGTCCTTCCGCGTCAGTTCGGCCAGGCGCGAGACTTCTTCAATGAGGTCGGCTTTGGTCATAGCTCAATATTCCACCTGAAATAAGGTTTGGCGTCAAGAATCGTTTCGTAACGTCAAAAGCTTCTCTTGAGAGTTTGGGACACCCCAGTGTAGCACCGCTCAGGAGGGAACAATCACCTTAAGAGCCCGGGGGATTAGACTGAGTTTTGCGGGTGTTTGGCATATGTATTCCCCATCGGCATAGACGTCGAGGGGCCTTTCCGCGGCGATGCTGACGCTCTGCGCCTGGAAATACTCCACCTGCCGTATGTGGAGATGGGCCCCGAAGAAAATGGTCGGTACCGCGAACAGGAGCTTCAGTTTGTTCATCGCTCCTATGAAGCAAATGTCGAAAAGCCCGTCATCGAGAGTGGCACGCGGCGCCACCTTCATACCACTGCCGTACCGGTGGGCGTTGCCCACTGCAACAAAGAATCCAACGCGCCTGATCTGCCGGCCGTCCGTGTCCACGCTGAATTCTGCGGGCGCAAATGACACCAGTGAGTGCAGCGCCGCCAGAAGATATCCACCCGTCCCGCGCAGCCACGCCGGCATGCGATTGGCACGCGCGTTGGCCGCAGCATCCAGCCCGGTCCCAGCTACGCAGCAGAAGAGAGCTTCCAGGTCTCCCGTCTTGATGATCCCAAGATCGATCTCCTTGACGTTCTTGCCGCCTGACACACAGAAGTCATTCCAGGCGCCCAGCGCAGCTTGTTCATCCGCGATCCCCAGCGCCTTGGCGAAGTCGTTACCGCTGCCTTTGGGCACCACCAGCGCGGGAATCTGGTGCTTGTAGAGCTCGCCAAGATAACGGTGGACAGTGCCATCGCCACCGAAGATGAGGGCAGCGTGGGTACCTTGAATTCCCTTCAAATCTGGAACAACGCTCAGCTCTGGGTAGATCGCCCGGAAAGAGGCTACTGCTTCTGGGGGCACATCGGGATGGAGCAAGGCTGCGGCGGTCACCGTTGCTCTTGTGGCACAGGCACTCTTGCCTGTGCTGGTTGTACCCAAAGCCAGCGATATGCTTTGGGTCTATTGCATAGGCCTGCGTCCACCGGGTTGGCGCAGATGTAGTTGAATTTGCGCTCGAACTCCCCGGACCGCATGAGCCTGTCGAACGACTCATCCTGCCAAAGCTGACCGCGTCTGCCCAGACGCTTGTTGATGTTGTAAGCTGATGATCCTTTGATCCCTTTCATGATCTCAGCAAGAGAAAAAGGTTCCGCATGATCATTCTCTAGGGCAGTGAAAAGCAAGTGAATGTGGGTGGGCATGATTACAACAGCGTGGAGTTCTATTCGCTTCTCATTCTCAAAGATACAGTGCTTGAGAGCAATGGATCGGGCTGCAGCTGGAAGATAGAGATCATCTTTGGTTCTGAAGGTAACGAAGTAAACAGCACTGAAGTCCTGAAAGTGTGGAAGGTTTCTCCGATAAAAGTGTCTCATAAGCACAATCCGCCAGAGGCAACCACACACGTGTGGCACCGGCACTCCTGCCGGTGCTTGCTTCCTTGAGAAGGATACAGGCACAGGCAAGAGTGCCTGTGCCACACGATCAAACAAGCTTGATGCGCTTTACTCTCCTGCCCACTTTCAAGACGAACTCCACGTTAGCTGGAAATATCAGTGCAGGCTCCTCAACCAGATCGTCTGCTTTCCCAGTAAAGAGGATTCGTACGGCCTTTTGCTTCCTCTTTCTTTGAGCGTCGGTGGCCGACTCAGCTAAACCCGCTAGGAGAATTAGCTTGTCGACACGTACTACTGGTTCATATGGTGACTGATCCGCGCCAGACCCCGACCGGACACTCGCAAGCGCAATCTCCTGATACTCCACATTCTCCGGCACCTGATCCTTCTGAAACTGCTTGGCCCAGTTCTCGTCCGCGTCCTTCGCCGCCTGTTCGGAGTGAAAGTCCTGAACGATCCTCCGTGCCAGCGCCTTTTTGAGTTCCATGGGATGCTGTTTTCCGGACGTGGCATCGGCTTTCATCTTCTCGATCTGCGTCATCGACACGTCCGTCAGCAGTTCGTAATACCTCCACATCAGATCATCGGAGATGGACATCACTTTGCCGTAGATCTCCTGCGGCGCCTCGTTGATGCCGATGTAGTTCCCGTATGACTTTGACATCTTCTGCACGCCGTCTGTGCCTTCCAGGATGGGGGTCATCAGGACGATCTGTGAGGGCTGCCCGTAGTCCTTTTGCAGGATGCGGCCCATCAGCAGGTTGAATTTCTGGTCCGTGCCGCCCAGTTCCACGTCTGCCTCCAGGGCCACCGAGTCGTAGCCCTGGCAAATGCAATAGAGGAGTTCGTGCATGTGGATGGGCTTCTCTTCCTGAAACCGTTTGTGGAACTCTTCGCGCTCCAGCATCTGAGAGACGGTGAATTTGGCCATAAGGCGGACCATATCTTCAGCCGCCACCTTCGAGAGCCAGCGTGAATTGAAGTCCACTACGGTCTTGTGCGGATCCAGAATTTTGAAAACCTGTGCTTTATAGGTTTCCGCGTTGCGATCGATTTCGGCGCGCGTGAGCGGCGGCCGCGTGACCGAACGCCCCGTAGGATCGCCGATCATGCCGGTGAAATCGCCGATCAGGAAGATCACGGTGTGGCCCAGGTCCTGGAAATGTTTGAGCTTGCGCATCAGCACCGTATGGCCGACGTGCAAATCAGGCGCGGTGGGATCAAAGCCGGCTTTTACGCGCAGCGGTTTGCCGCTTTTGAAAGACTGTTCCAGCCGCTCGCGCAGATCTGACTCTCGGATGATCTCCGCGGCGCCTTTCTTGATGTAGGCGAGCTGTTCGTCAACAGGGGGAAAGTTTGGCATCAGGGTTGATTATAGAGAGATTTTCTTAAATCCCGAATGCCGCGCGGCGACAGAGGGATTCCTACACCAGCCAAGATACGAATGGAAAAGGAGAACACCGCAGTCGCGCTTCTCAAACGAGGTTTGCAGAAAGAAGCACTAGCGTCCCGACGAACCGAACCCTTTCGCTTTGCGCCTGGATTCGCTGAGATCGTCTACGACTTCCACTTCGCCCGTCAGCACCGGATACGGAATCAGGTTGGCGATCTTATCGCCCACGTGAATCACGGCCGGTGCGTCACCCAGGTTCTCCATGAGCACACGGACTTCGCCGCGATAACCGGCGTCAATCACGCCCCCGGTCACCGTGAGCCGGCGCGCGGCCATGGAAGACTTGTCACGCAGCAGGGCTCCCATTCCCTCGCCCTCAGGTGATGTGCACTCAACGGCGATTCCCGTCGGGACCACGGCATGTCCGCGCGGCCCGATTGTGATCGTTTCCGCGGCGTAAATGTCGTAGCCCAGGTCTTCGCCAGGATGCGCCACGGTAGGCGGTTTGGCCGTAGTTGTGAGCAACTTGACCTTGAGCATCTACTTGGCCTCCGCTATTCCGCGCGTGCGCACAACCCTGCCGCCCTGCACTTCCACTTCGCCAGAGACCACCAGGCGAAGGGCTTCCGTATACGCGATGTGTTCTTGTTCCAGGATGCGCGCGGCCAGCGTGTGCTCATCATCGCCATCGAGAACAGGAACCGTCTTCTGCAGAATGATGGGCCCGTGATCCAAGTGCTCATCGACAAAGTGGACCGTGCAGCCGGAGATCTTCGCGCCGTGTTCGACCGCCTGCTTTTGCGCCTCCAAGCCCGGGAAAGCCGGCAGCAGCGAGGGGTGGATATTCAGAATCCGGTTGGGGAAGGCTCGTACAAAGTCCGGCGACAGCAAACGCATGTAGCCGGCGAGGCAGATAAAATCCACCTCAGCCGCTTTGAGCGCTGCCACAACTTCCGCATCATGTTCTTCGCGCGCGCGCCCTTTGGAGGGGATCAGCCTGGTCTTAAGCCCGCGCCTCCGGGCTGATTCGAGTCCCGGCGCCTCGGCCCGGTTGGAGATGACGATGGCAATCTCCGCCTTGAGACGGCCCGACTGGATCGAGTCGGCAATGGCCTCGAAGTTCGACCCGCGGCCGGAAAGCAGAATGCCAAGTTTTTTGAGTTTGGCCATGCGTTAGGCGTAGACAACCTTGCGGTCACCCTTCACGATGCGGCCGATCAGATAGGGCTTTTCGCCGCACTTTTCGATCACCGACTGCACTCGCTTGAACTCTTTCGCGGGCACCACCAGCACCATGCCGATCCCCATATTAAAGGTGCGCATCATGTCGGCGTCGGGAACATTGCCGATGTTCTGCATGTGGGTGAACACGGGCAACACCGGCCATGTGCCCCGTTCTACCACCGCGGCAGTCCCTTTCGGCAGGACCCGGGGAAGGTTATCTGTAATGCCGCCTCCGGTGATGTGGGCCATGGCATGGACCAGTTCAGCGTCAATGAGTTTCTTGAGCACTGGCCAGTAGCTCTTGTGCGTCTTCATCAGTTCGGCGCCGGCCTTGCCTTTCAGCTCATTGACATAGGTCTCTGGCGAGTAGCCGGCGACTTCAAAAAACAGCTTTCGTGCCAGCGAGTATCCGTTCGTGTGCAGGCCGTTCGAAGGCAAGCCCATAAGCAAGTCGCCGGCGCCGACCTTTTCCCCGGTAATGATCCGGCTTCTGTCGGCGATGCCCACAATGAACCCGGCCAGATCGTACTCGCCCTTGGGATAGAATCCCGGCATCTCCGCGGTTTCACCGCCGATCAGCGCGCAGCCGTTGTGACGGCATGCTTCCGCAATGCCTTCCACGATCTTCTCCGCCACGTCCGGCTCGAGCACGCCGGTGGCCAGGTAATCCATAAAGAACAGCGGCGCGGCGCCCTGCACGGCGATGTCGTTGACGCAGTGGTTGACCAGGTCGCCGCCCACGGTATGATGCAACTCCATCATGAAGGCAACCTTGAGCTTGGT
>DATFQZ010000156.1:0-5186 GCA_035263765.1 Candidatus Angelobacter sp.
CAAGGGACCCATCCGGCGGGGGTCCATCAGCTGCAGCCTTGACGTGAGGTCAGCCGTGTTCCGGAGAGCGTCTGTTTGCAGCGCCTGGAATGCGTATTGTCCGTCATAAATGTCGGTGTAATGCTGCAGTTCGTCGTAACCCATGTAGGTAACCGCACCGCTGGTGGTGGCCGCGTGCCAGGCTGCGGAATCAAAAGTATGGAAGGTAACGTGCATATCCAGATTCGCCGGCACATCTTTTTTCTGTTGAAGTTCCCGCATGGTAGAGGCCACCATCCTCAGCTCCTTCTCATGATTGAGAATGTCCTGCAAGTAAGTTTCCATGGTCTTTCTGTTGGTACTGATCTCGATGGCCAGGTTCGTCCGGGCTTCGCGCACCAGCGCGCGATGATGGTTCCAGGTGATCAAGCCTTCCAAGCTGAGCGCGATGAGAATGCCCACAGTGATCGTGAGCAGATGGATAAAAAAATCCTTTTTGGTATGAATCGCGCCGAGGGGATGAATCTCCATGGTCGGCTCCTTTCCCGGAGGTGTGTCCTCTGAGGCTGCCGCATCAGCTGCTTCAGGTTTGTCGTGGTCAGGTTGGTCGCCGGTTTCCATTGCGTGCTGCCCGGTATGGGAAAAATGGATTCCAGCCCAGTGCTGATGGATGTATGCCGAGCGTTTCCTATAACATTTTCAGAGAATGGTTCCCTCACCGCTCCAACATTCGTCTTCGCGCGTCCTGGAATTCGACCACTTTCGCGACTTCCTGGCCGTTTACGTCAGCTCGCCGCTGGGCAAGGCGCGCGTGGCCGCTCTGGCGCCGTCGTCAGACCGCGCGTGGATCGCTCATCAGCAGCAGCTTGCCGCCGAAACGCGCCGGTATTTCGCCACGGGTGGGAGGTTCGAATTCTCCGGCATGTTCGACGCCGGCCAGCTCGTCGCCAAAGCCCGCATCGCCGGCGCGCAGCTGGAGACCACGGAGTTACGTGACATTCTTCTTGTGATTGACAAAGCGGCGGAGTGGCGGGAGATTGCCGTACATCCGCCCGAGGCTGTCAAGCACGAGTGGAGCGGAATGGCGCAACTGGCCGAACACATCGCCGACTTCACGCCGCTGCTGCGCTACTTCCGCAACAAGATCCTGCCGGATGGCACGCTCGACGACCGCGCTTCGCCCGAGCTCGGGCGCATCCGGCGCGAAGTGGAAAAACAAAAACGGCTGATTCAGGAATCCCTGCGTGGTTATCTGCGCCGGCTGGCCGAAGGCGGCGCGGTGCAAGACGAGCTGGTAACCATCCGCGGCGAGCGCTTTGTGATTCCGGTGAAGACCGAGCAGCGCAAGCGCGTGAACGGCGTGGTCCATGGCGCCAGTTCCAGCGGCCAGACCGTGTTCATCGAACCCCTGGAGACCATCGAGCAAAACAACGACCTGGTGCGGTTGCTCGAAGAAGAACAGGCCGAGGTGCGGCGCATTTTGCAGGATATGACCGCGAAGATCGGCGAGCAAGCGGATGCCATTGCCGCCGCCACGGAAACCATGGCTGAGGTCGAGCTGCAGTTCGGGAAAGCTCGCTTCGCTCTGGACTACGACTGCGTGTCCTCGGAGCTGACAGACGGCTTTCTGGAACTTCGTCATGCTCGCCATCCCCTGCTGGAGCGCAATCTGCGTCCCAAAGGCGGCAATGTCGTCCCGCTGACCGCGGAGATGGACTCCGCGCACCGCCAGCTGATCATCAGCGGCCCCAATACCGGCGGCAAGACCGTGGCGTTAAAAACCATCGGATTGCTGGCGCTGATGTCGCAAGCGGGAGTTCCCGTGGCGGCGACCACCGCGCGCTTGCCGGTGTTTGACGCGGTGCTGGCGGACATCGGCGACTACCAGTCGATCGAGCAGAACCTGTCGACGTTTTCCGCCCATGTAACCAACATTGATTTCCTTTCACGCGCCGCCACGCCGCACTCGCTGGTCCTGCTTGACGAGCTGGGCTCGGCCACCGATCCCGAAGAAGGCGCGGCGTTGGCGGTGGCCATCGCCGAACATTTTCGCCGCACGGGGGCGCTCACCGTGGTCTCCACGCACCACACCTCGCTGAAAGTTTACGCGGCCAACACAGAAGGCGTGCTCAACGCGGCCGTGGGCTTTGACGAGAAGACTTTGCAGCCGACCTACGAGCTGCAAGTCGGTGTGCCGGGAGCATCCGCGGGGATCAACATCGCGCAACGCCTGGGCCTGAACTCGCAGATCATCGACGCGGCGCGCGCCCGCCTGGGGACGCAGACGCAAGACGTCGCGAAATTTCTCGACAAGCTGCACTCCGAGCTGCGCGATCTGGAGCGCGACCGCAAAGCCGCGCAAGCCCGCGAGCAGGAGATGACCAAAGAGCTCAAGCGGCTGGAGGCAGAAGGCGCGCTGGAGCAGCGCCAGAAGACGCGCGATTTCGAGCGCAAGATGGAATCGCTGCTGCGCGATTTTGAGTACCGGGCGCGGGAGGCCGTCCACTTGGTCGAAGAGCGCGCGGCGGCGCAAAAGCTGTCAAAGCAGGCGGAGCAGCGCATGGCCAAACTGCGTCGCGAGTTCAAAGAGCAGTTTGACGCAGGCGTAGTCGCGCACAAGACGGGGGCCGACCGCGGCGATCCCCACGCCCGCCCGCACGAGGTCCGGCACGTCTCCGAAGGCGACACAGTCAAGCTGAAATCTCTGGGCCAGACGGCAGTCATTAAGCGCAAAGTGGATGAGAACACCTTTGAGGTCGAAGTCGGCGCCATGAAGATGAAGATGAAAGTGCCGCGGCATGACATCGCCGAGGTCTTCCATACGCCCGTGCGCAGCGGCGAGTCGCCTGTGGCCGCCGCCCGGGCGAAGGGTATCTCAGTGTCGCTCAAAGAGGACTCATCCATACCCACGGAGATCAACGTCATCGGCCAGACTGTGGACCAGGCCACCAGCGAAGTGGAAAAATTCGTAGACCGCGCCTTTCTCGCAGGTCTGTCCCGGGTGCGGATTGTTCACGGCAGCGGCATGGGCATTCTGCGCAAAGCCCTCCGCCAGTTTCTAAAAGATCATCCCCATGTGGCTACGGTCGCCGAGCCGCCGCAGAACGAAGGCGGCGCCGGCGCGACCGTGGTGGAGCTGCGCGTGTAATTGATGCGCGCGATTCGCTCAGAGGCTGTGATTTTTCCGGTTTTCTACTGATCAATCAAGGATGCTGATCGTAACCAGTACTTATACGACCTGTCATCCTGAGCGGAGCGCCACGACGAACCCAGTCTGCAGACGATGATGGGCGCGAAATCGAAGGATCCCGAGTGTGCGTCCTGACCCATGCCGATCTAGGGAATTCTCCCAGTGCTTTGTCCTCCACAACCGCAGGCAGTTGCCATTGCCTGTGCCCACGAGTCGAAGCTGCCATAAGCAGAGTTTGTCGAGTCCCAAGCGTGTGGGGATGACGTTCGGGTGAGAATTCCCTGAGGTGGCATCGCAAAGGATGCACCGTCGGGATCCTTCGACTCCGCGCTCCACACCTCGCAAGTTGGAGGCGCAATCGTGGCGCTGCGCTCAGGATGACAGGCCGTTTAGAAGCTCGTTACGATCGAGATCCTCCCCTCGCTCAGCGTAAAATCAAGAAGAAGATCAAAGAGTCTTAACAAAGGACCTTTCGGTATGCCCCCCAAACCCAGTGACGCCGCCATCGAGCGCATGCGCAAGTTTGTCCAGAAGTATTGCGACAAGTCCGGCACCACCACGCATCCCGACCATGAAGTGACAGAAGCCGTAATCCTGGGGCTGGCCAGCAACCATGAGACGCTGGGCAAGCCTCTATGTCCCTGCCGCTTCTATCCTGACAAGGCCGAGGAGATCAAACATCGCACCTGGATCTGCGCCTGTGATGATATGCAGATTTACAAGTACTGCCACTGTCTGTTGTTCGTGAATGCCCAGGGGCTGCCCATCACCGAGTACCTGCCCGAAGATCATGAAGGCCGCAAGACCTACGGCCTGGTGCAAGACCCGACTCCCGACAAGGGCCGTGCCCTGCGCAACCAGGCCGAAGCCCGCGAAAAAGAGCGTAAAGAGCGGCCTTCGTAGCGGGCAAGAATTCTCACCACAGATGCCACGGATAGCGCTGATAAACGTCGATGAGAACCAAGTTAATCCATCTGTGACATCAGTGTGATCAGTGGTAGGGTTTCCGTCCGTTTGCTTAGTCAAACAGCGCATCAAACTCCGCTAGCAGCGTGATCAAATCGCCGGCTTCGGGACTGCCGTCGAACTCCCTCACTGCCTGGGTGCCGACGTTGCTGCCTGACGGGAACTGGTTGGCCGCGGCGGCCTCCCGGACTCGAGGCAGAAAGACGAACTGCAGCCATTGCGCGTAGGTCATGGTGTCCATTGCGAAGGCCTGGGTGAACTCCATCTGCTCGGGCCGCAGCGGCTCGTTTTGCCAGAAGCCGATGCGCCGCATCTCGGCTTCAATGCGATCGGCGTAGCGATTCACTTTTGGCTGCAGACTGGAGGGCATCGCGTTCGAATCTGTATCATATCGCGCGTGTCGTTGCTCAGCCTGTCGATTGCCACAATTGCCAAAGCCCCCGCAGCTTTTTCCGATCACGCGCGATCACCCGATTGTCGACGCGACGGAATATCGTGGCTCCAATTCTGATAACTATGGCAATATTGGCAATCGAAACCTGCCACTTCCCAGACCGCTGTCATTGGAGGCAAGCTCGTGGACATCAGAGATTTGGGACCGTTGGGGCAGTTGCTTTCCGGGGTAGGGACGATGGTGCTGGCTGCCTTGGGACTCTGGGCCAGACGGAACTACCGCCGCCAGGTAAACCTGGAGCAGATGAGATGGCTCCAGCAGCTGTACGACAGTTTTTATACCAGCGATCGCTACAAGGAAGTCCGCCAGCTCATCGATTTCGACGAGCTGGCTCAGACCATGGAGCTCTTGCGGCGTGGCGACTCCAATCCTCACCAGTTGACCCTGCCCGACCGCGCCCGGGTCGACCAATTCACGGACTATCTGAACTTTTTCGAATGGCTCGCCTTTCTTCATGGAGAAAAACAGCTCACGTTTGGACAACTGGACACCATGTTCGGCTACTATCTGACTCGTCTTCTCGAGGTGGACAAGAGTCGTCAGCTCCGCACATACATGCAAGAAAAAGGATACGAGCAGTTGCATCGGCTGCTCGAA
>DATFQZ010000157.1:0-21442 GCA_035263765.1 Candidatus Angelobacter sp.
GCACGGAAAAAGGCGGTGGTCTCACGCGTGTGGGCAGCCACACGCTGATCATGGCCTACGCCCACATCGCGCATGACAACGTTGTCGGCGACCGCGTGATTATGGCCAACGCCGCCACCCTCGCCGGACACGTCACCATCGAAGAATGGGCAGTGGTGGGCGCATTCTCCGCCGTGCACCAGTTCACCCGCGTTGGCGCGCACGCGTACATCGGCGGCGGCACCATTATTACCAAGGATGTCCTGCCCTTCGCGAAAGTCGTGGCGCCGCGTGAAGCCCGCACTTACGGCCTGAACGCCGTCGGCTTGGAGCGCCGCGGCTTCAGCAAAGAACGCATCGCCAAGATCCACCACGCCTTCCGCGTTCTCCTCAATTCCAAGATGAACACCTCGCAGGCTCTGGAAAAACTCAAGTCGGAAGGCGATCAGGGGGAAGACGTAGCCACCCTTGTCCGCTTTATCGAGGAGTCGCAACGCGGCGTGGTGAAGTGACGGCGCTTGGCGGGCGTGAGAGACCCAAAACCATACCGCGCGGATTTGCGCGGATCAACGCGAATTTGAAATTTGAGCCCTCGCTCAGCATGACAGACGGCAAGGCCCCTCGATTACGTCAACAACAGCAACGAGATGGAAGACACAAATTCCCCCTCGATCCGAGCTGAATCCGCGGCAATCCGCGGTAAGGGTTTTGGCTTTTCTGGCGGACGCCCATTTTGGTATCAGCTGCCACGACAGCTGGAAAAGCCCGCATGCCGTGCCTTAGGCCCGGTGTTACTATAGCGGTAGTTCCAGAAGAAATAATCCGGCCTGGTTCCATTTGCCGTTTTCGGAGCCAGTATGAAACGTGGTAAGTTCGCTCCGGCGCCCAGAGCTCCCCGCAAGCGTGAAGCACGACCTCCTTCTGCTTCGTTCCCAGAAGCCTACTACCAGACGCTGATCGAGTTGTGCCCGCAAATTGTGTGGATGACCAATGCCGATGGCACGGCCACCACCTACTGCAACAAGTACTGGTACGACTACTCGGGACTGACGCTCGAACAAATAGCCGGCAATGGATGGCGCGTGATCCTCCATCCCGACGACCAGGCGCCGTGCCTCGCCGTTTGGTACGCCGCCGTGGCCTCAGGCCGTCCCTTTACGACTGAATATCGCTTGCGCCGCGCCAGCGACGGGGAATACCGCTGGCACTTGGCGAAGGGCCTGCCGGTGATGGACGAAAACAGCGCCGTGGTCAGTTGGATGGGCATCGCCGTCGACATTCATGACGACAAGATGGCGCAGTTTGAGCTGGCCGAAAAGAGCGAACGTCTTCGGCTGGCCGAAGCCCACCTCAGCGCAATTCTTGAAACCGAACCGGAATGCGTAAAGCTTATCTCCCCGGAGAACACCCTGGAGTACATGAATCCTGCCGGCCTCGCCATGGTTCAGGCGGATTCGCTGGAAGATGTGAAGGGGAAGTCCGCGCTTGACTTGCTCGATCCGAAATATCGTTTCGCGTACCAGGAGCTGACGAGGAAGGTGCTCCTTGGCGAGTCGCAGAGGTTGGAATTTGAGATTACAGGGCTGAAAGGACGCCGGCTCTGGCTGGAAACCCATGCCGTGCCCTTGTCGGATGTTCACGGCAACGCCACCCATGTGCTCGCAGTCACGCGGGACGTCACCGAACGGAAAGCGGCCCAACAGGCGCTCGAAGCCAGCGAAGCCAGGTTCCGCGCCTTAATCGAGAACAGCGGTGATGGCATCGGCCTTCTTAGCCCCGATGCAAAGATCCAGTATGCCAGCACGACGGCCACACGGATGGTGGGCTACACCCCGGAGGAGTTGGTGGGGCGGCATGCCACAGATTTTGTCCATCCGCAAGATGCGACCGTGTTGGGAAACGCGTTGCGCGAGATCATGGCCGAGCCCGGCAAGGCCACCAGCGCGACAGCCCGCGTGCGGCACAAAGATGGTACCTGGCGGTTTCTCGAAGGGACCTTCACCAACCTGCTGCACGACCCTCCTGTACAGGCTATCGTTGCCAATTACCGCGACGTGACGGATCGGGTTCGCGCCGCGGAAGCCCTCGCGCAGTCCGAAAAGAGATTTGAAACTACTTTCCGCTCAAGCCCGCTGGCGATCGGCATCAGTTCGCTCGATGAGGGTCGCTGCCTGGATGTAAACGATGCCTTCCTGAAGATGGTAGGGTACAAACGTGAAGAGGTCGTTGGACGAAAAGTAGTGGAGATCGGCTTTTGGGAAAAACTTGAGGATCGCGAAGCGATGGTGCGGCAACTAGCCGAGACCGGGCGCGTATCAGGGCTGCAAACTACGTTCCGGACGCGCGCAGGCGAAATCCGGGAGATTGAAATTTTTGCTGGGTTGATCGAGCTGGAAAACGTGCCTTGCATACTCGGTATCACTCGTGACGTGACCGAGGCCAAGACCCTGGCGCTGCAGCTGCAGCAAGCCCAAAAAATGGAAGCCGTGGGGCAGCTAGCAGGAGGCGTGGCGCATGATTTCAATAACCTGGTGATGATTATCAACGGCTGCGCCGAGCTCATCAAAGAAGCTGTCGGAAGCAACCCAACCGTGGTGGAATTGGCGGATCAGATTCTCAGCGCGGGCCGGAAGGCAGCCTCGGTGACCAAACAGCTCCTGGCCTTCAGCCGCAAACAGCCCCAGGACCTTAGGGTCTTCGACCTCAACGAGATCGTAGCCCGTTTCTGCAAATTGCTTCCCCGTTTCCTGGGGGAGAACATTGCAATGATTGTGACACCCAAAGCAGAACAAGCATGGATCTACGCCGACCCCGGCCAGATCGAACAGGTCATCATGAATCTGGTTGTCAATGCGCGCGACGCCATGTCGACAGGCGGCAGGCTGACGGTGGAAACAGCGAACGCCGAAGTCACGGCGGACCACTTCATCCCGCAGGGCGCGGATGCGCTTCCTGGAAAATACGTGATGCTAGCCGTCAGCGACACAGGAACCGGAATGGACACTGAAATCCAAAAGCGGATCTTTGAGCCCTTTTTCACAACTAAGGAAATTGGAAAAGGCACCGGCTTGGGCCTGGCAACGGTTTACGGAATTGTGAAACAGAACCAGGGCGTTCTCTCGGTGGACAGCGCGGTGGGCCAGGGCACGACGTTCAAAATCTACTTCCCTCAAGCAGATCACGATAGGAAAAGCCGCGAGCAGGCCCCTGTCCTTGAGTCTATCGCCACGCGGGAATCTGAAACGATTCTGGTCGTTGAGGATCAAGAGTCAGTGCGGAAGGTTTTCGTACAGTACCTGGCGTCCCGGGGATACCGGGTTCTGGAGGCGGAGCATGGCGCTGCAGCCCTGCAAATCTGCGCAACGCACAGCGAGCCTATCCACATCTTGCTCTCCGACGTCGTCATGCCGGAAATGACAGGGCCGGATTTTGCGCGCGCGGCGCTGGGAATTCATCCCGAGGCACAAGTGATTTTCATCTCAGGGTATTCTGACCGCGGTGTAGACACGTTTGGCCTGAATGTGAAGCCGACCATCTTGCACAAGCCGATGGAATTACCGTCTCTGCTGCAAGCCATTCGCTCGCTCTTAGACCAAAAGCCAAGCCAGGCTTGAGCTCTGGAGGATGGCACTTCCAGAAACGGGAAGCCCCTGCCTGCGCAGGGGCCTTAGCGATTGAATTCGTTTCTTCTTGCTTAAGCTCTGCCCACTCCAAAATATTGAAAGCCCAGGGCTTTCATGCGGGCGCCGTCGAGGAGGTTTTTGGTATCGACGACCAAGGGGCGGCGGATGATGCGGCGGATGCGGTCGAAATCGAGCGTGCGGAATTCCGGCCAGCCGGTGCCGAGCACCAGCGCGTCCGCTCCTTCGGCTACGGAGTAAGCCGAGTCGCAATAACGGACGTTGCCGTTCAGTTCCTGCTGGGCGTCGGGCATGGCAATGGGATCGTACGCCCGCACTTGCGCGCCGCCTTCGATCAGGGCACGCACCAGGCGGATGGCGCCGGAGCTGGCAACCGAATTGGTGTTCGGCTTGAACGCCAGGCCGAGCACGCCAACCTGCTTGCCGGAGACAGTCTCGAGCACGTTGTTGATCTTCTGCATGATGCGGTTGCAGAACTGGTGATTGACCTCACGGGCGGCGGTCAGGATCTTGAGCGAAACCCCGGAGCCGGCGGCCAGGTTGGCCAGCGAATCCATGTCGGACTCAGTGAAGGTGCCGCCGAGCAAGCCGGGCTGCAGGCAGCGTGGAGCAATGCGCTTGTCCAGACCCAGGGCCAGAGCCAGGTCAACCGCGTCAGCGCTGATGCGCTCGCACAGGCTCGAAAGCTCGTTGATGAAGGAAACCTTTGTCGCCAGAAATGCGGTGGAAGCTTCGCGCACCAGCTCCGCGGTCTCGTGGGTGGTGACGATCACCGGGACGCCACGCATCACCAGGGGCCGGTAGAGCGCCTTGAGCGAGGTTACGGCCGCGTTGGAATCTGTACCCAGGACGATGCGGTCCGGCCAGTTGAAGTCCTCGACTGCGCAGCCTTCCGACAGGAACACCGGATGCGAAACTACGGTGATCTTGCGGTTGGCGGCCTTGACGCGCTCTTCGATGCGCCGTGCGGTGCCCACCGGCACCGGCGTGATCAGCACCAGGATTTGCCCGTGCTCGCAGTAACCGGCAATTTCCATGGAGAGGGATTCGATGTCCTGATTGGAGTCTTCAGCCAGGTAGATGATCTCGGCACGCTGCACCATGGACTGGAGATGGGTGGAGTACATGAGACGGCCGGCACGCACGCCGCGGCGCACGATGTCACTCAGGTTCTTTTCATGGAAGGGTAGAATTCCGCTGGCCAGCAACGTGGTGTTGACTGAATCGCTGCCGTACGCTGTTACCGGCACCCCAAAATCCGCCAGGCACGCCGCCACAACAGTGCCCAAGTATCCGCACCCATACACGCCAATTTGCATAGCTTCTCCGTGAGAGCCGAGTCAGGACGATTCAGGGGGGAGTGCGGACCTCGTCTATCCTCGATTATTCAACTGAAATTGAATTAAAGCGTTTGCCCGAGCACATGCGCAAGATGAAATGAGGACATGTACCGCGAAAGAGTACATGTCCCGAAAGCAAAACACAACAGACAAATCTCTCAGTCCACTTTGATTTCGACTTTGTTGCCGTCAGGGTCGCGCAGGAAGATGGACAATCCCTTGCCTCGAGCGCCGCTGTTGACTTCCGCCTGGGTGGGCTCCAGGCCTTTGCGCTTCAGGGTGGCGATGACGTCGTAAATGCTTGAACCGGCTGCACATAGACAAAAATGTTCTTCGCTCAGGTTGGCCGGCGGGGCGGGATTGGTGGGGCCGGCTTCAAAGAGATCGAGCACGGCATCGCCGACGCGCAGGGTCACCACGTTGTATCCGGCTTTGGCTTTGGCCTCCTGTTCCACAGCCAGACCCAGGCCATCGCAATAGAAGGTCTTCATCGCCGTCAGGTTCTTGGTGACCAAGGCGAGGTGGTCAAAGCCTTTGTAGGTGAACACAAATGGATTGTAGCCAATTTCCTGAAAATTGCAGAAGAAAACGGACAACTTGAATACTTGCCTGCAGAGATGCCAGGACCCAACGCGATCTCATGACAGGGGCGCATGCTGTTGATTCTGCGAGAAGAATCTCCTCTCCATCCCTGGAGCCACGCCTGGTAACCGGCAGGATGCACCTTACTTCAGTCATCTACCCGCCGCCCCGCTGTCGCCGTAAGATGCTTCGCCATGTGCCCGCTTCAAACCTTGTCTTTGCATTCCGCGGTCGACGCCAGTCAGGCTGCGAGCCGGGTGCAGTTCATCACCCACCGAGGCAAGCGGGTGTTGTCCATCGATTACTCCCATTCCGACGTCGAGATGATGAAAGCCGTGGCCGAGGAAGGCAACCGCGTCATTTCCCGGGAACCGGCCAACTCCGTTCTTACGCTGAACGATGTGACCGGCGCCAGCTTCGACCAGGAATCTGTCGAAGTACTGAAGTCCAGGGTTGCCGCCAACGCGCCCTATGTAAAACGCGCCGCGGTAATCGGCATCAGCGGGCTCCAACGTCTGATTTATGAAGCCGTACAGATGTTCACCAAACGTAGCATTCGCGCGTTCTCCAGCCGCGAAGAAGCTCTCGACTATCTCACTGAAAATTGAAGCCGCCCCCGCGCCCGTCGATCTCGTGAAGGACAGACGATCGCGGCGCTGCGCTCAGGATGACAGGGGCAGGGATTATTGCCGGGTTAGACCCGACGAAAGCGGGCATTCCTTGTGCAGAGCCTTACGCGGCCTACTCGCTTCGCTCATCCCGCTAGGCGGGACTAAAAGCCATGGGCTGTGAGCCGCTCTTCCACCAAGACACTTACCGCTTTTGAAGACTGGCCTCGGGATGCTCAGTCTTTTTTTTCTCATGCCAGTGCTGGATTGAGCGCACGTTGATTTCGTTGCGCTGCAGGGCGGCAATGCCTTCGGCGGCCGCGCGCGCGGCGGAGAGAGTCGTGATGGTGGGGATACGCGCGGTGACTGCGGCCCGGCGGATGGCTTTCTCGTCGAACCACGGGTCTTGTCCGTGCGGGGTGTTCACGATCAACTGCACGCTTTCGCCCTTGATGAGATCCACAACGTTGGGACGGCCTTCCTTGACTTTGAAGACGCGCTCCACGGCCAAGCCGGCTTTCTCCAGGCGCTCCGCGGTGCCGTGCGTGGCCACCAGGCTGAAGCCAAGCTCGATGAAGCGCCGCGCCAGCTCGATGGATTCCTCTTTGTCGCGGTCCGTCACGCTGATAAACACCATGCCGCCGGTGGGCAGGGTTTGTCCCGCCGAGAGCTGGGCTTTGGCGAAAGCTTCACCAAAGGTTTCGGCGGAGCCCATGACTTCGCCGGTTGACTTCATCTCCGGACCCAGAACCGTGTCCACGCCCGGGAACTTGCCCCAGGGAAAGACCGGTGACTTCACAAAGTATCCCGCGCCGGTTGCCAGGTCGCGACCTGCGGCTGCGTGCTCAGGCAGGAACTCATGCAGCTTGCGGCCGGTCATGAGACGGGCGGCGATCTTGGCCAGCGGCACGCCGGTGGCTTTCGAAACGTAAGGCACCGTACGCGAAGCCCGCGGGTTGACTTCAATCACGAACACTTTTCCGCCCTGCACCGCGAACTGGACGTTCATCAGCCCGATTACTTTGAGAGCGCGCGCCAGTTTGAAAGTGTAGTCGCGGATGGTCTTGAGCACGGGCGCCGGCAAGCTGACCGCAGGCAGCACGCATGAGGAATCGCCGGAGTGGATGCCGGCTTCCTCAATATGTTGCATGATGCCGCCGATGACTACATCTTCGCCGTCACAAAGGGCGTCAACGTCAACTTCGGTGGCTGCCTCCAGGAAGTGGTCAATCAGAACCGGGCGTTCCTGGGAATACTCTACGGCTTCTTTCATGTAGCGGACCACGCTGTCGTCGTCGTAAGCGATGACCATGGCGCGTCCACCCAGCACGTACGACGGCCGTACCAGGACGGGATACGTGACGCGGCGCGCACCGGCGACGGCTTCCTCGACACTGGTAGCCATTGCTCCAGGCGGCTGCGGGATGTCCAGCTCTTCCAGCAACTTGCCGAAGCGCTTGCGGTCTTCAGCCAGATCGATCGACTCCGGCGACGTGCCGATAATGGTCACGCCGGCGGCCTTGAGCGGCAACGCAAGATTGAGTGGGGTCTGCCCGCCGAACTGCACGATCACGCCGATCGGCGCGCCTCCGGAAGCTTCGTGCTGGTAGACGGCAAGAACATCTTCGAGGGTCAGCGGCTCGAAGTAGAGGCGGTCGCTGGTGTCGTAGTCGGTGGAGACCGTCTCCGGGTTGCAGTTGACCATGATGGTTTCGTAACCATCGTCACGGAGCGCGAACGCAGCGTGGCAGCAGCAGTAGTCAAACTCAATGCCCTGTCCAATGCGGTTCGGCCCGCTGCCCAGGATGATGATCTTCTTCTTGGCGCTGGGCGGAGCTTCGTCCTCGTCTTCGTACGTGGAGTAGAGATAGGGCGTGTAGCTTTCGAACTCGGCTGCGCAGGTGTCCACCAGCTTGAAGACCGGCTTCACTCCTTGCTGCGCGCGCAGGCGGGCCACCGCGGGCGCGTTGGTGCCAAGGGTGAGCGCCAGCCGCTCGTCGGAGATGCCGCTGCGCTTGGCTTCGCGTAGCAATTCACGCGGCAGAGTGTCTGGCATGTGCCGGGCCAGCTCTTTCTCCGTGGCAGTGACCTCTTTCAACTGGTAGAGAAACCAAGGGTCGATGCTGGTCATCTTGTGCAGCTCTTTGACCGTCATGCCCTGGTGCAGCGCGTAGCGCACGTACATGAGCCGCTCGGGATGCGGTGTGACCAGCCGCTGCGTCAGGATGCGCGGCTCGATTTTCTCCGCACCTACTTTCCTGCCGGTCTCGAGCGAGCGCACGCCCTTCATCAGCGCTTCTTTGAACGTACGGCCCATGGCCATGGCTTCGCCCACGGACTTCATTTGCGGGCCCAGCGACTCGTCAGTCCCAGGGAATTTTTCGAATTGCCACTTGGGGATTTTCACCACCACGTAGTCAATCGTCGGCTCGAAGCACGCCGGCGTCTTGAGAGTGATGTCGTTGGGAATCTCGTCGAGTGTGTAACCCACGGCCAGCTTGGCGGCGATCTTGGCGATGGGAAACCCCGTGGCCTTCGACGCCAGCGCCGAGGAGCGCGAGACGCGGGGGTTCATCTCAATCACCACCATGCGCCCGCTCGAGGGATTCACCGCGAACTGGATGTTCGAGCCCCCGGTCTCCACGCCGATCTCGCGGATGACTTTGATGGCGGCGTTGCGCATGACCTGGTACTCGCGGTCCGTGAGCGTCTGCGCCGGAGCCACGGTGATGGAGTCGCCGGTGTGCACGCCCATGGGATCGAAATTCTCGATGGAGCAGATGATGATGACGTTGTCCGCCAGGTCGCGCATCACCTCCAGCTCGTATTCCTTCCAGCCCAGCACCGATTCTTCGATCAGGACTTCGTGCACCGGCGAGAGGTCCAGCCCGCGAGCCAGGATTTCAAGAAGCTCTTCGCGGTTGTAGGCGATTCCGCCGCCGCTGCCGCCCAGCGTGAACGATGGGCGAATGATCACCGGAAAACCGATCTTGCTGGAGAAATCCAGGCCATCTTTCAAATTGTTGACCAGCGCGGACCGGGGGACATCGAGCCCGATGCGGGTCATGGCGTCTTTGAAGAGCAAGCGGTCTTCGGCTTTCTTGATAGCGCGAAGCTGCGCGCCGATCAGCTCCACGCCGTATTTTTCGAGCACGCCGGAATCAGCAAGCTCCACGGCCAGGTTCAGCGCTGTCTGCCCACCGACCGTGGGCAAGATCGCGAACTTGCCGCCCTGGCCGGAGCGCTGAAGCATCTCCACTTCCAGGCGGATGATCTCTTCCAGATACGTTTTCGTCAGGGGCTCGATGTAAGTGCGGTCGGCCATCTCCGGATCGGTCATGATGGTGGCCGGGTTGGAGTTCGCCAAGACGACTTCATATCCTTCGCTCTTCAGCGCTTTGCAGGCCTGGGTACCGGAGTAGTCGAACTCCGCCGACTGCCCGATGACGATCGGCCCGGAGCCGATGATCAGGATCTTCGCGATGTCATTTCTGCGCGGCATCATTCTCCAAGGTGGCTTTGCTGCAGGCACCATTCGATCCTTCCGCAGCCAACACGATCTTTAAGGGCGATGCCTGCGGGTCAATGGCAACAAACTCAACGTCCTGTTCCAGAGGCACCAATCCCGAACTGCTGACCCACAGCTTGTGTGGCCCCATCAGGCCAGAGCGAAATGCACCACCACCCGACGCATCAGTTTCCCCTGGCACTGGAAACTCGCGAACGTCCGAGATGACATCGTAAAAAGCTTGCACGGCTGCGCCTGTTGGGCCCAACACTACTAATTTTCTCGATGCTACTTTAATGGAAGGCGCAGGAATACATTCGCTGTACCTCAGGCCGCAAGTCGTCTCGCTCAAAGCCAGATTCAGAACGTCAGCGCCCTGGGCACCGGCGGGCACCAACTCTACCCCAATCCAGCCTTGTGGATCGCCGTCGTAAACAGCTGGATGTTCGCCAACCGCCGCAACTTCCAAGATATAGATGCCGGGCTCATTCTGGCTGAACTCGAATCGCCCATCTTGTCCGGCCGTTAGATTGCCCAAGGCAACCTGCGTGCCGGGTTTCCAGAGCTTGACCCGCACGCTGGCGAAAGGCTTGTGGGCATCGTTGGAAACCAGGCGGCCTTTCAGCGCTTTAGCCTTTACCAGATCTACACGGGGCCACTGGAGCTTGATTTCATTACGTGACCCCTCCTTGTGGGCAGCGCCTACGTTAAGGTAAGCCGCCTCGCCACCGCCTGGAGCTCTGATCTCAATGAAGTACGGGCCAGGCGCAAGACCCTCAAATTTGATAGTTCCATCCGTGTCGCTGAATCGTGTAAGCAATGGACGTGCGTCCGAAACATTCGTGCCCTGGTCCCGATACAGGGCTACCTCGATGCCGGAAATTGGGGCCTTCTGGTGCTCAACGATCACCAGGAAACTGGACTGCACTTTGTACCGTGGAACACTTATGGAGCATGCGATCACGCTCGCTGCAGAAACCAGCAGAAAGCAAATCAGCGCTGCCGGCCTGAGCGCCATCGTCATGATCTTCGACATGTCATTGCGACGTGGCATGAACCAGCCTCTAGCTCCTAGCCTCTAGCTTCTAGCAAAACTCAAACTTGGAGCGCAGGCGCCCTCGCCTGCGTGTCTTACGATCACCAGATCTCCCGATCACGCGCGATCACCCGATTCTTCATTTCTTCCACTCTTCCATCAACCTCATAAAATTCCCGAACAGATAATGCGAGTCGTGCGGCCCGGGCGAAGCTTCCGGGTGGTACTGCACGCTGAACAGCGGCAGCGTTCTGTGGCGCAGTCCTTCGAGCGTGCTGTCGTTCAAATCGATATGAGTTTTGATGACTTCGCTCTCCTTGAGCGAATCGGGATCCACCGCGAAGTTGTGATTGTGGGCCGTGATTTCGATCTTGCCCGTCTCCAGCTGCTTCACCGGATGGTTGCCGCCGTGGTGACCGAACTTCAGTTTGTAGGTCTTGCCGCCCAGCGCGAGGCCGATCAACTGGTGGCCGAGACAGATTCCGAAGATCGGCGTTTTGCCCATCAGCTTGCGGATATTTTCGTAAGCGTAGTTGCAAGGCTCGGGATCACCGGGGCCGTTGGAGAGAAAGACGCCGTCGGGCGCCAGGGCCAGTACGTCTTCCGCTGAAGTCATGGCCGGGATCACGGTCACGCGGCAACCGCGGTCCACCAGCATGCGCAAGATGTTCTGCTTGATGCCGTAATCGTAGGCGACTACGTGCTTGCTGGTGGGAAGTTTTTTCACTTCGCCGACATGGGCCGGCTCAGGCCCGAGCAATCGTGTCCCGGTTTCCCACTGGTAGCGCTGCTTGGTGGTGACAACTTTCGCCAGATCCGTTCCGTCCATCTTGGGGATGGCGCGAGCCTTGGCCACCAGCTTCTGGGGATCGGTCTCGATCGAGGAGATCACGCCGCGCATCACGCCATGGGTGCGCAGATGGCGGACCAGAGCCCGGCTATCGATATCGGAGATCACCGGAATCTTGAACTTTTCCAGGTACTCGTCCGTCACCTGCTGCGAGCGCCAGTTGGAGCTGACAGGAGAAAACTGCCGCACCACCAGCCCTTCGATATAGGGACGCGTGGCTTCGTTGTCTTCAGGATTGGTGCCGTAGTTGCCGATCTCAGGATTGGTCAGGACAACGATTTGTCCCGCGTAGGATGGGTCGGTGAAGATTTCCTGGTAGCCGGTGAGTGAAGTATTAAAAACAACTTCCCCGTAACATTCGCCTTTCGCGCCGTGGCCTCTGCCGCTGAAGATCCTTCCATCTTCCAGCGCAAGGATAGCTTCCATTGCCGCTCCCGGGGGTGGATTTTAAAAATTTTAGCAGAAGAAGCGGCTCCGATAAACAGGCCACATGTGGATAACTCGGTCAAAACCTATTTTGGTTCGATCAAAATGGGAATCCGCCCGAGGAACCTTGAGGAACCTTTTCCGATTCGGATTCTTTGAGCTGCTGTCTCGTTCTGGCCAATCCACACGTACCACTATCCATCCTTGAACGGCTTTGACATCGAGCTCTGGCTGGAGGATAATTCCTCGCCGTTTTTTCGGCCCGGCCATGTGGCTTGGCCACACGGCATGCCATGCCAGGTCGAGTCGCGTCCCGGCACGGTATGGAACTTAGGCCCCTGGGTTTTTCACGACGGTGTTTGAGGATCGTGTGCCAGCCAGCCCCCTCTCCTGAGAGTTCCGATCGCAGAATGGGCAGGCGGTTTGTTTGGGCCGGAATGAATGACGAGTCATTCAACGGCCAGCTGACACAGGCTTCTCCAACCCGAGATGCTCCGGAATTCCTAAAAGGAGATTCTCCCCCATGCTGCAAGTCCTACGACGCAACGGATACATTTTTACTTTCGTAGCGGTCCTATTGCTATCAATCGCTGTCGCGCCGCAAGCGCAAGCGGCCGTGACCACTCACACCGGTACTCTTCCCGATGGAGCGACGTTTCTCATTGAGGTCCCTTCGCCGTGGAACGGAACACTCTTGCTCTACAGCCACGGCTACGTTACGCCCGGCTCGCCGAATCCGGCACACGACGTGGGCGATCCCGGCACCCGCGCCTTCCTTCTGGCCAATGGCTTCGCCCTGGCCGGTTCGTCGTACGCCCACACCGGCTGGGCGATCCAGGAAGCGCTTCCCGACCAGATTGCAACACTCGACGCGTTTAACGCGCTCGTGGGAACACCCAAGCGCACCATCGCGTGGGGACATTCGCTGGGCGGAATCATCACCGCCGGGCTGATTCAACAATTCCCGAAGCGCTTCGACGCCGCGCTGCCCATGTGCGGAGTGCTCTCCGGCGGCGTAGCCACGTGGAACCAGGCCCTGGACGGCGCCTTCGCCTTCAATACGCTTCTGGCCTCCGGCAGCTTGCAAGTAGTTAACATCACCAACCCGCCAGCTAATTTCGCCCAGTCGGAAGCCCTCTTGACAACGGCGCAAGCCACTCCGCAGGGACAAGCCCGCATTGCCCTTGCGGCTGCCCTCGGCGACACTCCTGGTTGGTTCAACCCAGCATTGCCGGAGCCGGCCGCAAACGATTTTGCGGCCCAGGAACAGAATCAGTTCCTGTGGTTCCAGCAGGTAGACTTCCCATTCATCTTTTTTCTTCGCGCCGAACTCGAGTTTCGCGCAGGTGGTAATCCTTCCTGGAACACCAAAGTCAATTATTTCGAGCAGTTCGAGAACTCGGTGAACAAGGCTGAGGTAATCGCTCTGTACCAAGCCGCAGGATTGGATCTGGAAGACGATCTGGAAACTCTGAACCATGCGGCGCGGATCTCCGCGAACCCCGCGTCGGTCGAGTATCTGGAGAACAACATCATCTTCAACGGCGACGTGGATATGCCGGTCTTGACCTTGCATACCACGGGTGACGGGCTGGTCTCGAATCAGAACGAAAGTGCGTACCGCAACACCGTCCGCGAAGCCGGCGACCGGCGGCTACTCCGCCAGCTCTTTGTGCATCGCGCAGGGCATTGCACCTTCACCCCGGCTGAGACTGTGACCGCTCTCGGCAATCTGATCGAGCGCCTGGACAGCGGCCACTGGCCGGATCTGCACGCTGCTGCGCTCAACGCTGAAGCCGGCGCCCTGGGCCCCCTGAACGTAGCTCCACCCGCGTTCCTTCAGTTCCACTCCGCGCCGTTTCTGCGTCCGTTTGACACCTTCATTGACGGGCGCTGCGAACGGCACGGCAGAAACGAGCAGCAGTGCCGGGTAGATCCGGACGGTGACGAATAACAGGTCAGCACAAGAAACCGCATTTTGAGCGCCGCCACGGAGGCGGCGCTTTTTTGTGTGGGATGTCCGTCGTTTGGTGATACGTTCTTGACGATGAGGGCCAAAAGACCATTTGGCGCACTGTTGCTAGCTCTACCGGTAACTTTGCTGGCAACCGCGATCGGCGACAATACGAATATTCTGACAGTTGTTAAAGCTCTGGTGTCTCCGGGAATGATGATCGCGTTGCGTCTGGATACTTCGGGCGAGAGATTGCTGGATGCCATCAGCAAGGTAGTATTAACAGCTTTATTTCTCAACGAGGTTTACTACAGCCTGATCATCTATGGCGGGCTCACTTGCTTCGCCGCGTTGCGTCGCCATCCTAGCGCTTCAAGAAACAAGCTCCAGATTTAGCCTGGCGGTTTTACCCGCAGCGGCTGAAGCCTGACCGTTTGCAAGCCATAACGCAGGCATGAATGCCTGCTCCACCCACGTGCACGAAATAGCAATTCTGGAGTTAACTAGCTCTGACTTTAGATTTGTCTTTGTTCGCCGGCCGCCTTTTGAGTCTTTGGCTTATAAAACCCTTCGCTGCCGAAGCCGAACACGCGGTTCGAACGCGCGCGATAGTTTTCCCAGGCGATTGCCGCAGCCAATCCCACGAGTTGCGGCGTGGAAAAACGCGCGTGCAAACGCTGGCGCAACTCCTCAGTGACGGGCGCCGGCGTAGCCGTGATCGCGTCCGCGAATTCGAGCACCAGCTTCTCGTCGCTGTCAAAGAGATTGCTCTCCGCGTACGAGTTCAAGTTGCGGATTTGTTCGTCAGTGAGTCCTACCCGTCTGCCGCCGGCAGAGTTAATGTCGATTCAAAACGGGCATTCCACCAGCTTGGCGGCGCGGAGCTGGGCCAACTGCTTCAACTTGGCGGAGACCAGGTTAGCCTCGTTGAGCGCCAGGTTGAACCGCGTGTAAGGAATCAACACCGCAGGATGCGTGGCCAGAGTGTCGAGGGGAGCAATGTCTTTCTTCAGGCGCTTGCGGGCCAGGCGGCGGATGAGGGCGACTTTCAAACTCTCCAGCATGGGACCTTTTCCCGAGAAAATTGGCTCTTGGCTTTTGGCTCTTGGCTCTTAGCCATAGCAGTCGGCGTTTAACGTTTCGGTCCTGTATTGGGGTTGCCGGCTACTTGCTAACTGCTAATTGCTAACTGCTTCTTATCGCAACAGTCCCATCTTCTCCACGGGCCAGTATCCGAAAACGGCTTTGCCGTAGATGTGACTGCGGGGAACCGGTCCGAATTCGCGGCTGTCATTGGACATGGAGCGGTGATCGCCAAGGACAAAGTAGGCGTTTGCCGGGATCACGGTTTCCGGATACGACCGTGTGTCGAGATAATCCTCTGGGACATAAGGCTCGTCGACGGTCTTTCCGTTCACATAAACATGGCCATAGGAAATGCGGATCGTGTCTCCCGGCAGGGCGATCACGCGCTTGATGAAGCTCTTGCGCGGGTCGCGAGGATAACGGAAGACTACAATGTCGCCGCGTTCGACACTCTCCCAGCGATAGACGAGCTTGTTGATGAAGATGCGCTCCTGGTCTTCCAGTCCGGGCTCCATGCTGCCGCCTTCAACCTTCACCGGCTGGTAGACAAAGAGAATGATGAATGAGCAAACGAGAACGCAGAAGAGCAGGTCCCCCACCCAGGAACGCAGAATGTGCAGCGGGCCCGTCCTGGGCGCCGCGGGCAAGGGTTCGCTCGCGACCGCAGAATTGCGGTCTTGAGGTTTTTCTGTTTCTTCCGGTGTTTCCACCTAGGCTGGTCTCCCCGTCTTGATTATCCCACACTCCTTGCAGGGACTTTCCTGATTTGCCCCGTTCCGGCCCTGGAGTAAAATACCATCTATGAAATTCTCCGCAAGTGTTTTAGCCGTCTTGTTTGCGGCCCTCATGATTCATGGCCAGTTCAAGGAAGGGCAGGATAACTCTATCCCCGCGTATCACGCTACTCGGCCAGCCGAAGGCGCAGCACTGCCGCCGCTGATGACACAGGAGCAACTGGCCGCTGCCGGGTTGACGGCGCCGGCGCAAAAGGAATCCTATAAGGCCGCCGCACGCGTATCCAAGGTCCTATACCAGCAGCCTTGTTACTGTCACTGTGACCGCCACGCCGGCCACACCAGCTTGCGCAGCTGCTTTGAAACCACTCACGGCGCCAATTGCGGGACGTGCATGGCGGAAGCCCTTTATACGTACCAGATGTCGAAGAAGCATTGGTCCCCAAAGATGATCCGCGACGGCATTATGCGGCAGGAGTATACCCGCATCGACTTGCAAAACCCCGACCCAGTGCAGTAGATTGCACTTACTTTGGTGCAGTTGACGCATGGTAAGTTTGTGCGTATAAAGGGCTGCATCCCTACGCAGCCTTGCTCGCTCGCGGGATAGTTGATCTATTCGATTTCCACAGCCATGATCTGTCGCTATTCCGGCATGGGCCGCAAGGACACAATAGAATGAAGAAAAAAGCGGCAGCAAGCGTTAAACGTTTGGCTGCCAAAACGAACAAAACAAAAGCGACTAGGAATCGGAAGACCATGTCTGCGAAGAAATCGCCCCCGCCGCAGCCCAAGCCTACGTTCAAGGAGGACCCCGCTTTTGCACAGGCTGTGCAAAATTACGAGGCCAGTCTCAAAGCAATTCAGGAGCACAAGTTCGATAAAGCCAAGGTCCTGCTTGAGAAGATTGTCGCTACCGGTCCCCGGGAACTCGCTGACCGCGCGCGCGTCCACCTGAATACGTGTAACCAGCAACTGAGCGCCTCGTCGGCCAGTTTCAAGACATCAGAGGAGCACTTTGACTACGCCGTCTCGCTCATGAACTCCGGCCAGTTTGACCAGGCACGAACTCACATGGAAAAGATCCTGAAGCAGGACTCCAAGGCTGACTTCGCGTATTACGGCCTGGCCGTGGTGGACTGTCTTACGGGGCAAGTGGAGAGCTCGCTGAAGAACCTGGGCGAAGCTATCCGCATGAATCCCCAGAACCGTTTTCAAGCGCGCAACGATTCCGACTTCCAGAATATGGCCGACGATCCGCGGTTCACGGAACTCCTGTATCCCGAACCTGCGGACGCACCGCCCGAACCCAAGAGGCGCTAAGGCTTGCTGCAATGCCGAACTCTGTGATGAATCGCCGCGGAGCCGACAAAGGACTTCGTTTCGTGGCTATCGGTGGCGGCACTGGTCTTTCTACTCTGCTCAAAGGACTCAAGCAACACACCGTAACCGCCGCCGAGATGCCGCCGGCTGATCCGCACGTTTCCGATCTGACCGCGGTCGTAACGGTGAGCGACGACGGCGGCTCCAGCGGGCGCTTGCGCCGCGAACTCAACATGCTTCCGCCCGGCGACGTACGCAATTGTCTGGTGGCAGTCTCTGAAGACGAGAACCTTCTCTCCAAGCTGTTTCAGCATCGGTTTTCGAGCTCGGGAGAGCTGGAGGGCCACAGCTTCGGCAATCTATTTCTGGCGGCGCTCACTTCCATGACCGGTGACTTTGCCGTGGCCGTAAAGAAAGCGGCGGAGATTCTGGCCACGCGCGGCCACATCCTTCCCGCGACCACGGCCAACGTCCAATTGGAGGCCATCATGGAGGACGGCTCGCGCGTGATAGGCGAGACTAAAATCACTGCCAGCGAGAAGCGAATCACCGAGCTGGTGATTGTTCCCGAAAACCCGGAACCCCTGCCGCAGACCTTACGCGCGATTGCGGAAGCTGACGTTATTACCATCGGGCCCGGCTCGCTGTTCACGAGCCTGGTGCCCAATCTTCTGGTGCGCGGCATCCCAGAAGCCATTGCCGGCTCCCATGCGGTGAAGGTGTTCATCTGCAACCTGATGACTGAGGCCAACGAGAGCCTGCATATGAAAGCCTCCGATCACATTCAGGCGATCTACAACCACTCCAGCCGGAAAATCTTCGACTATGCCCTGGTGAATTCAGCGCCGGTTTCGCCGGCGATGCGGGAACGCTACGCTGAAGAGCGCGCCGAACCCGTCGAGTGCGATACGGACGCCATCGAAAAACTCGGGGTTAAGTGCATTGCCGGGGACTTTGTGGAAGAAAACCATTTCGCCCGCCACGCTACCCACCGTCTCTGCCACGAGCTGCTCGCGCTGGGCCAAATTCACCGCGCTCGCCAAGCCACGCAGGCGTTAAGATGATCTCTTCATGAGGAACCAGACACCTGCGGGGAACTTTGCCGTGGTCATCATGGCTGCCGGCAAAGGGACGCGGCTTAAATCCAATCGCGCCAAGGTGCTGCATGAGATCGGCGGACGCCCGCTTCTAGCCCATGTAATCCGGGCCGCGCAACAAGTCGTGCCCGCGCGCGATATCTACGTAGTGATCGGACACCAGGCAGAGAATGTACGCGCGGTGGTGGAAGCCATGGGCTCCCAATCCGTTTTGCAGGCGGAACAGCGCGGCACCGGCCACGCTGTCATGTCCGCTCGCAAGCAGGTCTTCCAATACCCGAATATTCTTGTGCTATCCGGGGACGTGCCGCTGATCCGCCCGGAAACCATCGAGCAGGTGCGCGATTTTCATCTGGCGAAAAAGGCTGCCATGACCGTGCTCACCGCTGAGCCACCCGACCCCTCGGGGTATGGCCGTGTGATTCGTTCCGGCGGCGACAGAATTGAAGCGATCGTGGAGCAAAAAGCCCTGACCCGCGCTCAGCAGAAGGCGCGCGAGATCAATTCCGGCATTTACGCCTTTGCCACCGGGCCGCTGTTCGCCAACATCGACCGCCTGACTACGGATAATTCCCAGGGCGAGTTCTATCTCACCGACATGGCCGCTCTGCTGGGCAAGAAGAACAAAGTATTAGCGCTAAAGGCCGGCGATTTCGCTGAGATCCTGGGGGCGAATACTCTGGGAGAATTGGCGGCTCTGGACGCGCTGCTGCGCGCCCGCAAGTCGAGCCAACTGATGGCCGAGGGCGTGACCATCTACCGGCCGGAGACTTGCGTCATCGATTGCGAAGTTGAGATCGGCGCCGACACCGTGGTGGAACCCTTCGTCCAGATTCTGGGCCAGACACGCGTCGGCTCCGGCTGCCGCATTCGCTCGTTCAGTGTCATCAGCAATTCCATCATCGCCGCTGACGTCACGGTGCGCCCCGGCTGCATCATTGACCAAAGCCAGATCGCACAGGGCGCACTGCTGGGTCCGTATGCGCACCTTCGTCCGGGCAGCGAGATCGGCGAGGGCGCTCACGTGGGCAACTTTGTAGAGACCAAGAAGGCCAGGCTGGGCCGCGGCACCAAGGCCAACCATCTAACGTATCTCGGCGACACCGAGATCGGAGCGGGCGCCAATATTGGCGCCGGCACCATCACCTGCAACTACGATGGCAAGAACAAACACACCACGGTGATTGAAGACGGCGCGTTCGTCGGCAGCGATGCCACGCTAGTGGCGCCGGTGCGTATCGGCAAAGGCGCATACGTCGCCGCCGGTTCCTGCATTACCGACGACGTTCCTGCCGACGCGCTGGCTTTCGGCCGGGCGCGCCAGGAAGTGAAAGAAGGCTGGGCCAAGCGGCGCAGAGAAGGCAAAGCCTCCGACAAGTAGTACCTTCGTTGTTTTGTGTTGCAAAGCAACCGATGGGCCAAGTTGCCGTTCCCTCCTGTCAAGAAAGCTGTTCTTTTCTCGCCCCTCAGAAACAGAACGTCATGAAATTAAACCGCTGTCGTTGTGGGTTCATACTCAAATGGCCTTCTTAGTCGCGCTAAAGTTCGCCGGCAGCCCCGGGAAGCCGCTTGCGATCCGCGCGGGAAGCTGGCGTATGATGCCGAAGTGCGTTAGCACCCTTTCGAATGCAAGCAGCCTCTCCGATGAATGACAGATCCCAAGTCGGAGCCCTTCTCGACTGGCACCGCTGGCTGGTTCTGACCACGGCTGCCGCGGTTCTGATCGTTTACACGCGAGGCACCTATGATTTTTCCCGCTTTGAGCCGCTGGTGGCTGTCCCCATCTGGCTAATCTTCGTGGGAACTCTCTCGCTCGTGGCCACCAACTTGCGCACTGCGTTTCGCGGCTCCCAGACCGCGAACATGCCAGACGGATGGTCGCGCTTCGCCTTGGTCGCGGCCATTCCGGTCGGTCTTCTAGCTTCGGCATTGGATTGTACGGGTGTGTCGCTGAGCGGATGCAGTCCGGTGTGCTCCTTCTTGATCAAAATCTGGACGCCACTGGTGGCCCTGGCGGCAGCAGCCTACGTAGTTACAGGACGCCCCTGGCTGCTAACGGCAGTCACCGCGATGTGTCTGGTTTTTCTAATCCCCAATTGCCGCTGCTACAACCCGATGAACCGCTGGTGGCTGCACCGCTTTTCGCTCAGTCCGGCGTGCTTTGCTGCAAGTCTCTGGGTCAGCGTGATTGCGATCACCGCGCTTTCCTGGCGCAGGCTGGTACCGCTGGCAATCGCAGCGTGCTGGCTGATTAATGCGATTCTGCTCGGGTTCTTCGTGGGACACCACTACTTCCAATTCCCGTGGTAGGTCGATTTACTTGGGCTGCTGTCCGGTCGGGGCCTGCTGGGGGTTAGGATGACCTTCGCCTTCCTGCGGATTAATGGCGGAGAGCTGCCCCAGGATGCCGCGCTCCTGTTCCGAGAACATGCTCTTGAACCGGTCCTCGTTCATCACCTGCTGGCGTTGCTGCGGGTCCATCTGGCGGAGATGGCGCAGTGCCTTATGCACCATGACCTGCCGGTCCGCCGGCAGGCCTTGCAAAGTCTTTTGAGCGTCACGTATTTGTTCGCGCTGTTGCTGCGTCAAGCTGGCCATGAACTCCATGCGATTGAGCGCGCGTTCCCGCTGTTCGGGTGTCAGGCTGTTGAACTTGCGCAAACGTTCCTTCAATTCCGCCTGGCGCTCCGGAGAGAGCTTTTTGAAGTTCGGATCGTTTTCCAGCAGTTTTTCCTGCTGGTCGGGCGGGAGGTTCTGGTGTTCACGTAGCCAGTCGCCCATCTTGCGGGCGGGGGGATGGGCGCCGGCATTCGGATTCTGGGACGCGTTGTTGACGGTATGTGGATGAGGCGCAGCCCCGCCAACCACCTTGCGCTGTGCGCCGGCAGAGAGGCCCAGCAGCAGGGCAAAAAACAGGATTCCGTTTTTTGGGGCCCAGTTCACCAGTCTTGCTCCCCCGCGTACTCTCACTCGTTACTCTTCCGCTACATCGTCCGACGGACCGCCGCTGAGCTCATCGATCAGATCGGTATTGATCAAGACGTCGTGGTTCTTATCCAAGCTCTCCATATCGGCCACCGCGGTTCCAACCGCGGGTGGTCCACCGACATCGATCCTCGGGCGCTTGATACCCACGTACACCAATCCCCCAGCCACCAGCACCGTCGCCAATGATAACGCCATGGCTGGCCGGCGCATCCAGCTAAAAACGCCGGAGCGGCTCGGGGCCTTGGCTTGTTCTTCCCTTACATGCGCGCCCAGCCGGGTAAGAAAGTAAG
>DATFQZ010000158.1:0-41662 GCA_035263765.1 Candidatus Angelobacter sp.
TTGCCCACTAAAATGCGCGGCTCGCGAAGGATACAGAACCATAAATTCCAACCGGCATCATCCGGTCCCGCTTTTTGTAGCGAAGCTAAGAACGCTTGTTGGGAATGTTCATCATTCAACGGCGGAGGCCACATGCCGGGCCTTGGGACATCAAGCAAACTGGCGAACGCAGACAGGTCGCTGATCTCTGCTTGCGCTAGCTCCAGTGTGGCCGCCACCAGTTCCAGGCGGTTTGTGAGTAGCCGGAGATCGTCCATGTTTCTACACTCGGGCTTTACAGTGGCTTGTGAGTCGATCCGCCTGTGTCGACGCCACGCAAAGCTGAGAAACCGTTTAGGCTACGCGTGCTTTGCCTTCGAACGCGGGAACAAAGACTTTAGCTACAAAATCCTCAAAAGAGGTCGGCGTGGTGTTTTCCGCGGAGCGTGGTTCCAAGGCCCGCATGTGTCCGGAATTGAGCGCGTCAGACATCTCCAGGATGAGATCGGCGACTGCGCCCGACATCCCCAACTGCATGAGCACGGGCTTAACCTGCATGTTGGGCAGGCGTACGTAGCCCAGCCCCGATTTGCCGATAGCGTTGCCAATGATCGTGGCTGCTTCGGCCATCGTCAGATCACGCTGGCCGAGCAGTTCGAGCGTCTGGTGGCCGCTGAAGTTGCGCTCAACCAGCGCTTTGGCAGCAGCTTCGCCGATGTCCTGCGTCGCGATCAGGGGAAGTTTGAGGTCGGAGCGCACCGGGCCGGCGGTCATGCCGAACATCTTGATGGCTCCGGCCTGGCCGAGCGTGTTCTCCATGAAGTATCCGGCGCGCAGGTGCAGGATGTTCAGACCGGGAACGGAGTTGAGCTTCTCTTCGAGCTGATGGAGACCGACGACGGGCCCGGTCTTGTCCGTTTTGTCGGCGCCGACACTGCTGAGACTCACGGCGTGCTTGACGCCGGAGTTGGTGAGAGCCGAAACCAGAGCGTTCGTGATGCCTTGGCGATCGCCCAGAGGATCCTGGCTGGCGGGGTTGGGGGGAATCATGACGTAAACACCTTCCGCGCCGGCAAAAGCCTTGGTCAGGGCGGCTGCGTCGGTGAGCTCGGCGACAAAGGGCTCCGCGCCGGCCGCGGCGAGAGATTGCAGACGATCGGCGCTACGGCCAATCACGCGAACTTTCTTCCCTTCGGCGAGCAAACGCTTCGCGGCTACGCTTCCTGTATTGCCAGTTGCTCCTGTGACGACATACATGATTGCCTCCTTGCGACGTTCGATGCCGATTGATGCGCTTGCGATTCTACAGAAATAGGCAGCCCCGCTGGCAAGTTTTGAGATAGCTGTTGCTTGATAGATGCGGCTGGCACTAAGCTTTCCGACATGTCCATCGGGCAATTGGCACGGGCTCTTGAGAACCCGCAGCCGCCGCAATATCGCAAGGGGTTTTCTTTTCGCCTCGCTTTGCCTCTCGGCCAGCTTGTGCTGTGCGCCGTCATCCTGCTACCGATAAGAGGATATATCTTCTACGAACTTGGTTTGACGAGGCTGGCCGAACCCGCGCTGCCGTTCCAATTCGGCAGTTCTCTGCTGCGCCCGTTTGTCGAGTGGTCACAGCACAACGGGCTGGACTCGGTAGCAGCCCTCAACCTTCCTGCAGGTTTGGTGCAGCTGCCCTACGACATTTTTTCTAGGAAGCACGTCGAATTTACTCCGGGTGCAGTCAGCTTTCGCGTTTGGCGCGCAGTTACTTGGCCCGTTCTAGGCACAGTATTTTGGTGGAGCGCTGGGCGAGGAGCTGAGGCCTTTGTGGGAGCCCTAAATGGAAGCCTTGCTCCCAGGCTCCGATGGATCGAGACCGTCTTGGCATGCACCATCGTCGCGGTGTGCGGGACCATTACGGTAATGTTTCCATTTATGGACGACGTTCGTGGGGATGGGACTCTGATCATCTTCGCGGCGGGGTCTGCAGTATGGACGTTCCTGGGTGGATTGACCGTCACTGCCCGCATTCTGCAACGGCGGATTCGGAAGAAACTCCGCACGAGCCCGCCAATCTGACCCCACGGCGGCCCAGCGCGCCATCATGTACGACTGGCGGTCTCAATCGACAGTCGAAACCGCCTGCTCCCGTGCGCGTTCGCAGTTCCGCCATGCAACATCTTTCGACACGTGCGTTCCTAGTGCGTGCAAGATATTTCGAAGCTAAAGCAGTCTAAAGCAAAAAAGTTTAGGAGGCGGGTGATGAAATTCGCGATGGTTCGTGGATTATCGGGCATGGTGTTTGCGGCGTTGTGGGTAGTGGCGGCACACGGCCAACAAGGCACGCAAGTAAAGTTTGTTGCTGACACGCTGATCGTCGAGGCCGAAGGAACATACGAAAGCGATCCTGACCAGGCTGTTCTTGCGTTCGACGTTTCTGTCCAGGAGAAGGAGCTGAAGCAGGCGTACGCCAAGGCGTCGCAGGCTATGCGGCAGATCGTGGAGGTGGCAGAGCGAAACGGTCTCACCAAGGAGGCCATCCAGACCGGAGTGTTGACGGTTAAACCCTATTACGAGGGCGGCGGGCGCAGCCGCCGGGTGCGCTCCTATACCGTGGAAGGTCACGTTGCGCTCAAGGTGCGCGATTTTTCGAAGGTTGGCCCGATCATGGACGATTCTGTTCAAGAAGGCGTCGTGGATTTCCGCTCGCTGACGTACTCGCTCGCCGACGAGGAAGTGGCCAAGCAGAAAGCGGTGGCCGATGCCATGCAGCGCGCCCTGGGTCGCGCCACGGTCGCTCTGCAACAAAGCAAACAGAAACTCGGCCCTACACGCTACGTGAATCTCGAGGTCAGGAACTTGGTTGGCGTCTCGGAAGTAGAGATGCCGTCGATTTCGGTGAACTCGATTGACTCGTTGAGTTTGTTCGGCGCCCGTAAGATGGCTCCCCCGCCGCCACCGCCACCACCGCCGGTGCGTCCGGGCAAGATAGCCATTACCGCGACGGTGCAGTGTGTCTTTCAGATTGATAGGTAGGCCCGTAGGCGAAAACCTGGTCTCAATCCTTCGGGCCTGATAAGAGCAAAGCCGCAGCCAGAGCCGCCAGCTTCTGATCGGCAGTCCAGGGTGGGCCAAGAACGCTTCCGAGGCCGGCGATCTTTTTCTGCAGTCCCGGTGCAGCTTTGCCGATCACTGCTTTGGCTTGTGCGTCGAGTTCGCGTTCGCGGATGCCGGTTACAGGTATCTTCAGCTCGTTTGCCGAATCACGGAATGCCTGGCGGAAGAACTCGCCTTCGGCGGCGTGGATGAGCGGGTGCGCAGCGAGGATCTTTTCAAACGCAGGCAAAGGCCGTCCTGAGTTGAGAAGGATTGCGATCCCCGCAGACTCGTAGCCCCGAGTCTGCAAGTGGCGGACGACTTCCCGTAACGCCGCCAGTGCCATGCTCTTTGAGGCCGCGGCGCAGCGTGTGACATGCTCTTGAGCCTTGCTGATCTCAAGTCTCTCGGCAAAATGAAAGGGCTGGGCGACGCCGGGTTTCCGTGGATCGATGATCTCAATCCGCCGGCGATCAATGACTTCGATTCCGGTGTCCTTGCTTGTAACCGCCACGAGCGCACCCCAGCCGGAATGCACACGGATGCCGATGGCGGAACGCTGCATCAGGGATCACCTTTCCGTCGGAAGGATTGTAAAGGAACAACGCTCGCTGGAGGATACCGCTTGGAATCTTATCGCTTGCCTTTCTTCTCCTGCGCGTCCTTCTCCATGGAGCGTGCAACCACGGCGGCACAGGATTCGATGAACCCTTGGTCTCCGGAAGGGAAGGTATCGACGAAATAGCTTTCGACGTCGAGTTCCGCGACCACTTCGCCCTTGACCACGATGGGGGTCACCAAGTTGGACTTCACCATCCCCGAACCGATATATCGAGGATCGGCAGATACGTTGTTGACCGCAACCGTTCTCTTCTGCGTGGCTGCGGCGCCGCAAATGCCCTTGTCGAGCGGAATCCGCTCGATGGGCACAAAGCTTCCGACATACGGTCCAAGACGCAGAGTCTTGGGCGTGGTGTCCTCCATCAGATAGAAACCCACCCAGTTGTAGCGCGCCTTCTCCTCGTGCAAGCGGCGGGCGATGAGCTGCATGAGTGGTTCTACCCCTATCGCGGAGCGGGCCTGGATTTCGAATTCCTGGAGCAGCTCTTGGTTGGTTGCCATAAGTTTAATGAGGTTATAACTGCTGTGGAACAGGGCTTACAAGATCATTTTAGTAACGTGTTTCCGCTTCTGGGATGTTGATTACGAATAGGCGGTTGCAACACCTCAAGGGAGCCCGTCTGACGCAATAAGGTACGCCTTTTTAAGTTGATCGCTGCACAAGAAATGCCCCGTTTTCGTCTCGTCTAACCCGGCGACCATCCTACCCCTGTCATCCTGAGCGGAGCGCCGCGATCGTCTGTGCATCACGGGAGTGATGGGCGCGGAGTCGAAGGACCCCGAGAATACTGGAAGCGTGAATGCGGCCGCAAGGCGTTCTCCCCAAGCAGCGTTAAGAAAACCCTCTGGAACGGCATGGCAGGGGACACGCCTTCGGGGTTCGAGTTCCCTCGGCTCCGCTCGGGATTTCGCCTGGGGCTCAAACGCCCGCAAAACGGCTCAACTTCGACGCGCACTCACCCCAGCGTACGCCGGTGCTCGCGCTCGCTCAGAATGACAGCCTGAGAAATTCGTGCCCAAAATTTTAGAGCAGCGCCGTCTCGTGCAGCAATTGGCCTTTGGCGAAGCGGTCCAAGTTCAGCACAGAAGCATCGTCGACAATCGTGGTCTTGCCGTTGAGGATGAGATCAGAGACGATCTTGCCCGTGGCTGGTGCATGCATCACGCCGTGGCCACTAAAACCGTTGGCAAGATAAAACCCCGGCACCGTGGAAACAGGACCAAGAATAGCGTGATGGTCGGGCGTCATCTCATAGAGTCCCGCCCAGGCGCGTTTGGGATTGACGGCAAGGTTCTCAAACACCGGCACGCGGTTGGCGGCGCGGGTAAGGATCTTTTCGATGAACGCGGGTTCGAAGTCGGTGTTGTAGCTCGACTTTTCCTCAGGATCATTCCAGGCCAGCAGGAAGCCGCGCCCTTCGGGCCGGAAGTGAAAGCCGTTGGACATATCGATGACCATGGGCGACGAGTGGGGAAATTCGTCGAACGGCTCGGACGGTACTAGCATGCGGCGCAGGGGTTCCACCGGCAAATCGATACCCGCGAGCTTGGCAATATGCGCTGCCCACGCCCCAGCCGCGTTGACCACGGCACGCGTGGCTACGGGCCCGCGGGTGGTCTCGACGCCACATATACCGCTCGCATCCCGCTGGATCCCCGTCACCTCGGTCTTCTTCCACAGCATAGCGCCTTGGTCGGCGGCACGGGCCATGAAGCCGGTCATGGCGCTGTAGGGATCGACAAAGCCGTCCGTCGAGCAGAAGCTGCCGCCGAGGACATCGTCAGAGCGCAACGCCGGCAGCTGGGAAGCAATTTCGCCGGTTTCGAGCATGCCGACAGTCTTCAGCCCCAGGGCTCGCTGGCGCTCCATGTTGGTACGTAGATAATCCAGGTGCGAGGCTTTGGTGGCGAGAAACAGGTATCCCTGGTCGCAGTAGCCGGAGGGATGGCGCAGTGTCTCTTCAAACTTTGCATAGAAGGGGATCGAATACAGCGACATCTGGATATTCACCGGAGTCGAGAACTGCGCGCGCACTCCGCCCATGCTCTTGCCGGTGGAACCTTTGCCCTGCGCGCTCTCGCGTTCGATGACCAGAATGTTCTTCGCTCCAGCCGCCGTCAGGTGCCAGGCAATGCTGGATCCGACGATCCCGCCGCCGATAATAACTACGTCCGCTGTGGTTAGACTCATGGTTATTTGGACAGAAAATCGACCACTGCGCGGTTAAACTCCGCGGGCTTTTCGATCTGCGGGACGTGGCCGCATTGATCGAAAACCACCATCTTGGCCCCGGGGATGTGATCGCGAAACTTCTCGCCGGAAGTCAGCGGAATCAGCTCGTCCTCGCGTCCCCATACCACCAACGTGGGAGCATGGATGGAGCCGAGTTTGGCTTCGGTCAAAAACTGGTTTTCCGTTGAAAACCCCTGAAGCGTCCGGTCTATGGTGTAACCGTCATTGTTCCGCATGTGACTCATGAACACTGTTTGCGCAAATGGCTCGGTCACCATTTTTTTCTTGTCGTAAAAAAGCGCCTCCAGCATCTTGCGCGTCGCCGCGAACGAGGCGGGATTCAAGTTGATCGCCGGCCCGGGCTGTTGCTGCCAAGGTAGGCCGGCGGCGTCTACCAATACGACTTTGTCCACCATTTCCGGATGTTGCAAAGCGAAATCCAACGCGATCCAGCCGCCGAGCGAATTTCCCACGAGCGTCGCCTTGCTCAAGTGCTGTACTTCCATGAAACCGAAGACGAAGTCAGTGAAAGTCGCGATTCTGTAATCCAGGAGAGGCTTATCCGAGAGACCGAAGCCGATCTGATCGAGCGCATAAACGTGGTATTTCGCAGACAGCGGACCCATGCTCGCCCCCCAAATCTCTTTGACGGCGCCTAACCCGTGCAAAAGGATCACTGCGGGTCCCTGGCCAGCCTCGACATAATGAATCTTCTGGCCATAGACGACCGTGACTTCGTCCGGCGGCGGTATCTGCGTTTGGGCCACAGAGGAGACGGCGCACGTCACCACCAGAACGGCGAGAACAGCGGACCAAAGAATGATCTTCATCAGCAACCTCACATTGCGAGAGACTGTTTGGAACTGATGTGCAGAGATAGCCATGCTACCATGCGGCTTCCGCGGAGGGGATTTGCGCGTGCGCCCGACACCTTCCGCTCTGCAACGGTGACGACTTTTTGACATTCCTTCCGCGCGTCATTAGCATATTCGAACTCGAGCGCTGCTAGCGCTCCGTATGAAAGTTACGTGAATCAATATTGACGCCGCATTTGTCGAAAGGAGACATGGTGAGGCGCTACCAAGTTGTTGCTCTCTTCCTTTTTCTTGGGCTGCTCGGCTCTAGTTCGCGCCCTGAAGATAAGCCCATCGTCGTGGGGATGATCCCCGACGCGGGCGCCACGCAAGTATCAATTCAAGAAAAAGCTCCGCTCAAGGACTACCTGGCGCGACAGATGAAAATGGACGTCAACCTGATGATCCCCACCAATTACAACGCAACAGTCGAGGCGCTAGGCAACGGTTCGCTCGACTTTGCGTACCTGGGCGGACTCACGTACACCAAAGCCCACCGCCAGTACGGCGTCATCCCCCTGGTGCAACGCTCGAGCGATCTTGAATTCCATTCGTTGTTCATTACGGGAGCCAATTCCGGCATCAAAACGCTCGCTGACCTCAAGGGCAAGAATTTTGTTTTCGGCGACATCAACTCCACCAGCGGACATCTGATCCCTTACTACGAATTGAAGCAAGCAGGGATCAACGCGGACACTGACCTGAAGTTTCGCTATACGGGTAGCCATCCCGCTACGGCAAAAGCCGTCGAATCCGGCGCCGCCGACGCCGGTGCGCTCGATGAGACCGTTTACAATTCCATGATCGCCGAGGGCAAGCTCGACAAGAGCAAGGTCCGCGTGTTCTACACGTCCAAGCCCTTTGTGGATTATGTATGGGTGGCGCGGAAGGACGTAAGTAAGGAGGCCAGAGATAAGTTCGCCGCGGCCTTTACCGGCCTCAAAGAGGGAAGGGACGATCAGATACTGGCGATCCTGCGCGGCAAGAGCTTTGTCCCGGCCAGCGACGAGAAATATGAGCTGATCAGGAAAATCGCTGAAGAGCTGAAGATGTTTTGAGTTGAACCGAAACCCTGCGTCGCCGGGAGAGGTAACGGTGCCAGTGCTAGAAATCCACGATTTGGTCGTGGTGCGTTCGAAGAACTCTCCGCCGGTGTTGAACGGCGTCTCCCTCTCCCTGGGCCGCGGGGAGAAGGTGGCGATTCTTGGCCCCAGCGGCGCCGGTAAGACCACTCTCTTTCGCGCCATCAACGGCTTCATTCCCATCCAATCCGGCAACATCATCATCGATGACATTGCAGTCAAAGGTCTGCATGGCAAACGTCTCCGCCAGTTGCGGCGGCATATCGCCGTGGTCGCGCAGCGCCATGATTTGGTTGATCGCCTGCGGGTCCACCAGAATGTGATGGCCGGTGCCTTAGGACGATGGTCATCCTGGCATGCATTGCGTTTTCTATTCTGGCCGACGACTGCAGAAATGGCGGAAGCCGAACATGCTTTGCGCCGCGTGGGCCTGGCCCAAAAGCTGCGCGAGCGGACTTCAGAGCTTTCCGGCGGCGAGCATCAGCGCGTGGCCATCGCCCGCGCTCTGGTACAGCAACCGTCGCTCCTGTTGGCTGATGAGCCGATCGCCTCGCTCGATCCCGAGCTCAGCGACCAGATCCTGACCTTATTGTGCGACCTCGCCAGAGAAACTGGCTTTGCTCTGTTCTGTTCTCTGCACCAGCAGGAATATGCCTACAAGTATTTTGATCGCGTGATCAAGATCCAACACGGTACCGTCGGAACTCAGGATGCCGGCCGCACGGCGGCGCAGAGCGGAGCCGCCGACTGATGCATCAGCTCGAAAGCCTCTTCTCGCTGCTCAAACCGTACTTCTCGCCGGCTTACGTATGGGCCGAGCGCGGCCCGCTGCTTGAGACGGTGGAGATCGCAGCCGGAGGCATGCTGTTTGCATTGGCCATCGGCTTAGCGCTGGCGCTGATCATCGGCGCGCGTTTGCCTGGCTCGAGATTGTTGTATTCGTCCCTGATCGCGCTGCGATCGATTCCTGACCTCACTCTAGCCATTGTCTGCGTCATGCTCGTGGGACTGGGGCCTGCTGCAGGTATGTTGGCGATCGCCATCTACTACGGCGCGGCCATGGGCAAGGTGGGCGGCGACCTGTTCCTCTCCGCCGATCCTGGGCCCGTTGAGTCGCTGCGCGCGACGGGCGCACGCCAGCTTACAGTGGCGTTCTACGGTCTGCTGCCGCTTCGCTTGAAAGATCTGCTGACCTACGGCGCCTACGATTTTGAATGCGCCATGCGCGCTGCTGTCATCGTTGGCGCGGTGGGCGCCGGCGGTTTAGGGACGGAGTTAGTGAGCGCGATCAACCAATACGACTACGGGCTCATCACCATGTTGGTGACCCTCCTGGTGTTGCTGATTGCTGTTTTCGACGCGCTGGCTGCTTTGGTGCGCAAGTATCCGGCGTTGTTGCTCGCCTTCACAGCAGGCGGCGCATTTTCTGCGTGGATCAACCGTCCCCGGCTCTTTGCGTTTTCGCACACCGCCGTGGTTCTCACTGGCATGTGGCCACCGCACCTTCTGAAAGAACAAGTGTTTACGTTGCCGTCGCTCATCGGCGAGACATTGGCCATCGCATTGGGCGGCACGGCACTGGCTGTGGTGTTCGCGCTTCCTCTAGGCGCTCTGGCGGCCAGGAACCTGGCGCCGGCCGTCTTCAGTTTTCCGGCGCGCCGCCTGCTGGAGTTCTTGCGCGCCGTTCCTGAAGTGGTCTGGGGACTTCTGCTGGTGTGTGCGGCGGTGATCGGGCCGCGCGCCGGAATGCTAGCGCTCGCTCTTCATAGCACCGGCGTGTTTGGAAAGCTCTATGCCGAATCCATCGAGAACGTTGCGCCGGAACCAGTCATGGCTCTCGAAACTACGGGCGGCGCGCGGATCGCGATCGCCGGCTTTGGACTTATGCCACTGGCGTTTCCGCCCATGGCCATCCACACCCTCTTCCGCTTCGAGTGGAACATTCGGGCTGCCGCTATCGTGGGTATGATCGGCGCCGGTGGCATCGGCCAGGCTCTATACAATTCTCAGCAGCTCATGTTCTACGACCAGACACTGGCTTATGTGCTGATCACCGCCGCGCTGGTGCTGGCGGTGGACTTTGCGAACACGCAGTTGCGCAAGCGCTGGAAAATCGCGGAAGAGCAAGTATGAGTGGGCGTCCCAAAGTCGTGGTTACGCACCGTGTCTTCAGCCAAGTAAAGCAACTGCTGGCCGAGCAGTGCGAAGTCATCGGTAATGACGGCGCAGAAAGTTGGCCACCCGCCAAACTCCTCGAGCTGGCCCGGGACGCCGACGCTTTGCTGGCCTTCATGCCCGACCGGATCGGCGAGCCGTTTCTTGCGGCGTGCCCGCGACTCAAGGTGATTGCCGCGGCGCTCAAGGGTTATGACAACGTTGACGTGGCCGCGTGCACCCACCGCGGGGTATGGGTCGCGGTTGTGCCTGATCTGCTTACGCAGCCGACCGCCGAGCTGGCTCTGGCCCTCACCTTGGGGCTGCTACGCAACGCCGCAGCCGGCGACCGGCTCGTCCGCCGCGGTGACTTTCACGGGTGGCGGCCGGTGCTTTACGGGAGCACCCTGGTAGGGAAGACCGTCGGCGTGATAGGCATGGGCAAGCTGGGCCAAGCGTTTGCCCGGATGCTCTCCGGATTCCGCGCCAGGATCATCTACCACGATCCGGTGCACATGTCGCCGGTGCAGGAAGCTTTTCTGGGCATGGCCCGGGGGGCGTTGGATGAGGTGCTTTCGCAGAGCGACGTGGTGGTGCTCATGGCCCCCTTGACGCCGCAATCGCTGCATCTTGTCAACAGACAGACCCTTGGCAAGATGAAGAAGGGCACCTATCTGGTCAACGTTGGCCGAGGTTCAGTGGTGGATGAGGGTGCTGTAGCGGAAGCCCTGGACCGTGGCCAGCTAGCCGGATACGCTGCCGACGTTTTTGAAATGGAAGACTGGGCACGTGCTGATCATCCGGCCGGCATCCATCCCGGACTGCTGGCGCATGCTGACCGCACACTTTTCACTCCGCATCTCGGCTCCGCCGTCGTAGAGGCGCGGCTCGAGATCGAACTGGCCTCCGCGCGCAGCATCTTGCAGGCACTGCGCGGGGAAAAACCAGGCGACGCGATCAATGAAATTCAGTCTTCCGCCCGCAAATCTTGAGGCACGATCATAGATTTTTGAATCCAACTAGAGGGAACGTATGGACACCAACGACTCTCTACGCCAACAGCTGGTTAGCCTTCTCACCAAAGCCGAAGCCCACGTGGACGCCCGCGCGGAACTCAGGGACTTTCCGGTCAAGCTTCGCGGCAGCAAACCTCAGGGCGCGCCGCACACGCCCTGGCAGTTGCTGGAGCATATGCGGCTGGCGCAGTGGGATATCCTGCGCTTCAGCGTGGACCGAAAACACAAGTCTCCCAAATTCCCCGAAGGGTACTGGCCCAAGACCAGCGAACCGCCCAACGACGCGGCGTGGGATGGGAGCGTCAAGATGTTTCTTGCCGATCTCGAAGAAATGTGTGGCCTGGTGCGCGACAAGAAGCGGGACCTCTTTGCTCCCATCACGCACGGCCAGGGGCAGACGCTCCTCCGCGAAGTTCTGCTTGTGGCTGACCACAATGCATATCACCTGGGGCAACTCGTGTTGCTACGGCGTTCCATGGAAAAGGAGTAACAAACAAAACCCGCCTCGGAGGCACGGAGGAAAACAAAGACAGATTTAGCCGCAGATGTGCGCAGAAAAACGCAGATCAACTGTGAAGACGAACAATAGGATTGCCAGAGCGCGCCGCGCCGCAAGATCTGCGTTCCTCTGCGTGAATCTGCGGCAACCTTTTTTGTCCCTGTGCCTCCGTGGCAGGTTTCCGGCAAAGTCACGTTTGACCATTCAGCTTCTTGTCCCGTAACCTAAAAAGTTTGGCCACTATGACCCGACTTCGAGTTGCTGAGAGCATTACGGAACTGGTGGGTGAGACCCCGATGTTGCGGCTGCGGCGGATTGTTCCCGCGGGCGCAGCCGACGTTCTCGTCAAACTCGAAAACCTGAATCCTGGCGGTAGCGTGAAAGACCGCGCCGCCATCGGTATGATCGAACGCGCGGAAAAGGAAGGCCGTCTCAAAGCGGGCGGCACGATTATCGAAGCTACTGCAGGCAATACCGGAATCGGCCTGGCGCTGATCGGCGTAAGCAAAGGTTATCGCGTGATCGTATGCGTCCCGGAGAAGTTTGCCGAAGAGAAGGTCAAGATCATGCGCGCCCTCGGCGCGGAAGTCCTACGCACGCCTGAAGCGGAAGGCATGAAGGGCGCCATCAAAAAAGCCAAAGAAATAGCTGCTGGCCTCCCCGATTCATTTACTGCCCTGCAATTTGAAAACCCTGCCAACCCTGATTTCCATCACGACACCACCGCAGCTGAGATTTTCGAGCAAACGCATGGCAAGTTGGACGCTGTGGTGGTGGGCGTTGGCACGGGAGGGACCTTCACGGGCGTGGCGCGCTATATGAAAGAGAAGCTGCCCAACGTGCACTGCGTCGCGGTCGAGACGGAGGGTTCGGTGCTGGGCGGGGGGACGGCGGGGCCGCACAAGGTGGAGGGCATCGGCAGCAGCTTTGTTCCCAAAACCTTCGATCCCAAGGTTTGTGATGAAATCATGATGGTGACTGACAAGGACGCGTTCGACACCGTGACCCAACTGGCGCGATTGGAAGGAATCCTCGGGGGATCGAGCGCCGGAGCTAACGTCTTTGCCGCGATCCAGGTAGCCAGGAGACTTGGCAACGGCAGGCGCGTGGTGACCATTATTCCCGACGCGGCTGAACGCTACCTATCCAAAAATATTTTCGAGGGTGGAGTATGAAGAAAAAGGAGTTTGGTTTCGCGACGAAAGCCATCCACGTCGGCCAGGAGCCGGACCCTTCCACGGGCGCGGTGACCGTGCCCATCTTCGCTACGTCCACTTACGTGCAGGAGGAGTTGGGGAAGAACAAGGGGTACGAGTACGCGCGTGTCTCCAATCCCACGCGCACGCGCCTGGAGACCAACCTGGCGGCACTGGAGGGCGGAACATCGGCGCACGTCTTCTCGAGCGGCATGGCGGCCGTCACGGCGGTGACGCAGTGTTTTCTGAAGCAGGGCGACCACCTGATCTGCGGGCACAACGTCTACGGCGGCGTCCCTCGGCTGTTCAACCAGGTGCTGGCCAACTACGGCGTGGAGTTCAGCTACGTCGATACTTCTGATCTGGCTGCGGTGAAAAAGGCCATGCGCTGGAATACGCGCCTGATCTGGATCGAGACGCCCACCAACCCGCTGATGGTGCTGACCGACATTCAGGAAGCCGCCAAGATCGCGCACAAAGGCGGCGCCGAACTGGTAGTGGATAACACTTTTATGTCGCCATATTTCCAGAAGCCGCTGGCGCTGGGCGCGGACATGGTGATGCACTCGACCACCAAGTTCCTGAACGGCCACAGCGATGGCCTGGGCGGCGTGATCGTCGCCAGCAAACCGCATCACGCGGAGAAATTGGCCTTTATGCAAAAGGCCGCAGGAGCGATCCTTTCGCCTTTCGAGTGCTGGCTGGTGCTGCGCGGCGTGAAATCGCTGGCGGTGCGCATGGTCAAGCACGACGAGAACGGGCGCGCCATCGCTACCTTTCTGCGCAAGCACAAGAAGGTGAAGAAAGTACTCTATCCCGGGTTCGCCGACCATCCGCAGCACGAGCTTGCCAAACGGCAAATGACCGGCTTCGGTTCCATGATCACGTTTGATACTGGGTCGCTCGCCAACGCCCGACGGATGTTGCGCAAGGTCCGCGTCTGCTCGCTGGGTGAGTCGCTGGGCGGAGTCGAGACCTTGATTTCCCATCCCGCTACCATGACTCATGCCGCCCTGGGCGAGGCCGGCCGCAAAAAGATCGGACTCACCGACGGCATGGTGCGTATTTCAGTGGGAATCGAAGATGCTGATGACCTGATGGCGGACCTGGATCAGGCGCTGGACGCGATATGATCGCCAAAACCCGGCCGCGATCAATCGACGTTGGCGGCGATCCAATCCAGATATTCCTGGTCGCCATCGCTCACGTCGAACATGATGCACTCCGGGGTCTCATAGGAATGCAGCGCCTCGATGGTGGCGCGTACGCCCTGTGAGGCGCTGGCCTGAGTCTTGATGATCAGCAGCCACTCCGCGGCGCGTTCTACCTTGCCTTGCCAACGGTAAACCGATTCGATCTGCGGCACAATGTTGACGCAGGCTGCCAAGCGGCGGTCGACCAGCGCGTCAGCGAGCTTGCGGGCTTCCTCCGCTGACCCGGCAGTCGTGAGCACAATCCGCGCGCTGGTCATCAGAGAGCCTCCTACGGTAGTGGGTCAGTTTGATCGAAAATCATGTGGCACCGGCGCCCTCGCCGGTGGATTCTGCACCTTCCAAAGACCGCACAGCTGAGGCGACTGTGCCACAAGTGTCTTTGCTTCCAAACTGACCCACTACCGCTCCTGTTGCAGTCTACCAAGTTGTGTTCGTCGGTAGTATTCTGAAAACGATCGGGAGCCTGTGCATGAAAGAGAATGAGATTTTCTGTTCCTTTTGCCGCCAGCCTGCATCTGAGCTGAAGAAAATAGTCGGTGACCCTACGGGCACGGTCTTCATCTGTGATGAGTGCATCAAGGTCTGTTACAGCGTAGTGAGCGAAGAGCCGAAGCCCGCAAAGTGATGTCCCAAAAAGACCCATTTACCTAAAACAGGAGTTCAAACCGCGCCAAGAATTTGGCAGCTAAGTGGCATCAGGCATGAGCGCACAAATTAAGTTCGGCACCTCCGGTTGGCGGGCGATCACCGCTGACGACTTCACACTGGCCAACGTGCGTCGCGCTGTGGCCGGCATTGCACTCTACGTCGCTGCCAAGGACGGTCCGGGCGCCACAGTCCTGGTAGGGCGCGATCCCCGCTACATGGGCGAGCACTTTGTAGAGGTCGCGGCCGAGGTCCTGTCCACCTTCGGTCTGCGGCCTCTGGTGATCGCTGAGCCCGCCCCCACGCCGGCCATCGCCCACGAGATCATTCGCCTGAAGACCGCCGGGGGCATAAACTTTACCGCGTCGCACAATCCTCCCGAGTACAACGGCATCAAGTTCTCCACCCCGGACGGTGCGCCGGCGTTGCCTGAAGTTACGCACGCCATCGAGCAGGTCATTCCGAAGACGGATGATTTCAAGATCAAAACGGTCTCGTCAGCTACTGGAAGCGCGGACCCGAAGCCGGCATACCTGGCCCGTCTCAAAGAAATTGTTGACCTGCCTTTGATCCGGAAATCCGGGCTGAAAGTGGCTTTCGACCCGTTCTGGGGTGCAGCCCGCGGCTATTCCGACGAGTTGCTGCGCGGAGCCGGCGTACCCGTCAGTACAGTCCACGACACGCGCGACGTTCTTTTCGGCGGCCATGCGCCGGAGCCGGAAGGCAAACTGCTGGACGCACTTCGCGCCCAGATGAAAGCCAGCGGGGCGCAGCTCGGTATCGCCACCGATGGGGATGCCGACCGCTTCGGCATCGTGGATGAAGACGGCTCTTTCATCCAGCCCAATTACGTGATCGCGGTGCTCTTCGACTACCTGGTGGAAACCCGCGGTTGGAAAAACGGTGTGGGCAAGTCCGTTGCCACCACGAACCTCATCAACGCGCTGGCGGAACATTACGGGGTAGAGTTACATGAGACGCCGGTCGGCTTCAAATACCTGGGCGAGTTGATCAAGCAGGACAAGATTGCAATCGGCGGGGAAGAGAGTGCAGGACTTTCCATCCGGTATCACGTCCCGGAGAAGGACGGCATTCTCGCCGGACTACTGTGCTGCGAGGCGGTGGCGCGCCGCAACAAACCGTTCCAACAACAAATCCACGATCTATTTGGCAAAGTTGGTTCCTTCTACCCGGAGCGCGACAACTTCCGCTTGACGGACGACGTGAAAGCGAAGTTCACTAATAAGTTGAAGAACGATCCGGTAGAACTTGCCGGGCGCAAGGTGAAGCAAGTGGTTCGGACCGACGGCATGAAGCTTTTGTTTGCCGACGGCTCGTGGGTCTGTTATCGCCTGTCCGGCACGGAACCGGTGGTGCGGGTCTATGCCGAAGCCAGGTCAGAGGAAGACTTAGAAAAACTGTCAGCGGCGGCTGAGAACTGGATCTTCGATTAATTCAACAGTGACAGAACTCATTCACAATGGGATAGCCTGGCTCGCCCAGGCGCGGCGCAGGCTGGCGACGGGGGCGGTGGTCGCCCTGTTATGCCTCGTCGCTTACTACGTGGTTTTTGCGCCCAACGGGCTGCTGGCTTTTCATCAGAAGAAAGCGGAGTTGCAGAAACTGAGCGATGAAATCCAGGCATTGCAGCAGGACAACGCGCGTCGCGAGCAGCAGATCAAGGCCTTGAAGTCCGAGCCGCACGCCATTGAAAAAGAGGCCCGCGAGCGGCTTCGCTATGCACGCCCCGGGGAAGTGGTTTACACTGTACCTGCCGCATCCCCGAGCCCGGAAAAGAAGAAGTAGACAAGGTCTTCACCTTGCCGGGCAACAAGCGTATGATGGGTTGCGGTCACCACGTTGTTGCGCCCTTCTTCAGGAATCAAAAACCTTCTGATAAGAGGAGTTCACAAAATGAGGAAACTTGGATCAATCTTGCTTGCAGTAGCGTTCCTGGCAGCCCTGTCCCTTGCTGAGGACACGACGACCATCGCGGGCTATATAACAGACGCGAAATGTGCCCCGAAAGTAGGCGGAGACTGCGCCAAAAAGTGCATCGAAAAGGGCGAAAAAGCTGTTTTCGTCACCGATTCGGACAAGAAAGTCCTGAAGATTGACAACCAGGACGCCGTGACGGCCCATGCCGGCCACCACGTCAGCGTGACCGGTACGGTCAAGGGCGACACGCTCCATGTGGACAAAGTCGCCATGGTGGAAGAACCCGCTGCGAAGTAGAAGGCTTAGTCAGTCCTCCAACAAAAAGGCGGCCCATGAGGCCGCCTGTCTTTTTTAGCGAAGAGCCTTCTCTAGCGAACCACCCCCTGCAGCGGGGAACTCGCAGTGGCGTAGAGCTTCTTGGGCATGCGGCCGGCAAGAAACGCCGCGCGTCCGGCGATGACGGCGTGCAGCATGGCTTCGGCCATCAAGATGGGGTCCTCCGCGTGGGCAATGCCGGAGTTCATGAGCACGGCATCGGCCCCAAGCTCCATGGCGATGGCGGCGTCGGACGCGGTACCAACGCCGGCATCAACGATCAGCGGCACTTCGGTGATCACCTCGCGAAGGATCTGAATGTTGGCGCAATTCTGTATGCCCATGCCGCTGCCGATAGGCGCGCCCAGAGGCATCACCGCGCTCGCGCCGGCATCGAGCAGCCGCTTGGCAACTACAACGTCGTCAGAGGTATAGGGAAGAACGGTAAAGCCTTCCTTCACCAGCGTCTTGGTGGCTTCGATGGTTGCCTGCACATCCGGGTAGAGTGTCTTCTGGTCGCCGATGACCTCCACCTTCACCCAGTCCGAGAGACCGACTTCACGCCCTAGACGGGCGGTGCGCACGGCTTCCTCCGCCGTGTAACAGCCGGCGGTGTTGGGCAGCAGAAAATACTTCTGGAGATCGATGAAGTCCAGCAGTGATTCCTTGGAGCGGTCAAGGTTTACGCGACGCACTGCCACGGTGACCATCTCCGCCCCGCTGGCCTCGATGGCACGCGCCGTCTCCGGCCCCGACTTGTACTTGCCTGTGCCGACGATGAGGCGGGAACGAAACTGCCTTCCGGCAATGATAAAAGGATCCATGGTGGTTATTGTAATGAATGCGGTGCCATCGCCGAAACTGGCGTCACACGCACAAGTGACATCAGAACCCACGAAAGTGAAGCCGAGACTCTGAGGTTAGATGAAGGGCCGTCTAGGTACGCTTAGCGCCTGCTGCGGGATCGTATTCCTCATAACCCCTCAGGGCTTTGCCGATGGGTGCGCGGCGCAGTATGTAAACATAAACGCGGGGCGCGGTGCCACGCTCCTCTCGCTCGACTTCGTAGCATTCTCCTCGAATGCCGATCGTGAGACTGATATTCCAATGCGGCTTAGGGCGCGCAGCCGCGACGCGCAGGCACTCGCCGTCGGCCAGTACTTCAAAAGAATCGGGAATCGCGGCTGACGGCTCAACAGCGCGACGCTCTTTCCTGCGGCGAACGTAGTCGTTGATTTTGAACACCAGGACCACAGGAAGGCTTGGGACCACTTCGGATGTGGCGACGCCCCCTATGAAACGGATGAGCCCCTCCAGCGACAGGTAAGCGCAGGCCAAGCCCAAGGGATGGAATAGCAAATACTCAACGGACAAAACAACCATGAACCAGGCTTGCGTGGTTTGATTCATGCGTTGGAAGGGGCCTTCGAGTTGGCGAATGCGCAGCGCTAAGAAGGAAAGGTAACCGGCGAGAAACAACTTGAAGAAGAGGAATGCCTGAAGGGCTCCCGTAAGAACAGCGGCAAGCAGCACGCGTGAGGGAGAGCGCGGCCGGTAAATGTTTCTGACGGACGCCGGGCAAAAAGAGAGGCCTACATCTCTCAGCAGTTCGCGCATGCGGTCAGCCTACGGGCGCCGTCTCCACGGGATGCGGCTCCTGGTAGAGCGCGTCGATCTGCTCTTTGTACTTGGCTTCAATCACCCGGCGCTTGACCTTGAGCGTTGGTGTGATCTCGCCGGTGGCGATGGAGAATTCGTCCGGTACCACCAGGACTTTCTTGATGGTCTCAAAGTGCGCCAGTTTCTTGTTCAGGTCCTCGACAATGCCACGATACAATTCGCGCACCTTGGGGGCGTTCACCAGTTCCTCGTGGGAATGAAAGGGCACGCCGTTGGCGTGGGCCCAGTCTTCAAGCAGCGGGAAGTGCGGCGAGATGATGACCGAAGCGTATTTTCGCCGATCGCCGACGACCGATGCCTGGCCTACCAGGACGTTGTGTTTCAACGCGTTCTCGATCGGTTGCGGCGCAATGAATTTTCCGCCCGACGTCTTGATCAAGTCTTTCTTGCGGTCAGTGATGTGCAGGAAACCATCACTATCAATCTCGCCGATGTCGCCCGTCTTGAACCATCCATCGACAAAAGAAGCGCGCGTCTCCTCGGGCATCTGCCAGTATCCCTGGAACACGGTCGGGCCTTTCACCAGGATCTCGCCGTCGTCGGCGATTTTGACTTGAAGCTCGGGATACACTTTGCCCACGCTGCCGACCTTGAACGCGCCCTGCCGATTCACGGAGATCGTGGGTGAAGTCTCCGTCAGGCCGTAACCTTCCAGAATGGGAATGCCCATGTCCAGGAACCACTCGGCCATGTCCTGGCCGAGTGGCGCGCCGCCGGAAAAATAAGCGCGGCTGCGGCCCCCGAACCCCGCACGGATCTTGGAATACACCAGCTTGTTGGCCAGCTTCCAAGCCCGGGATTTAGGCGTTTCACCGGCGGCGATCTGCGCCTTGTGCTGCGCACCCACGCGCAGCGCCCAGTTCAGGACTTTGCGTTTGATGCCGAATGCCGCCTGACGCTCGACTTCCTGGCGGACTTTTTCGTACACGCGAGGCACACCCACGATGATTGTTGGCTTGGCTTCCTGGAGCATCGCCGGAAGCTGGTCGAATACCGCGCAATAGACAATGCTGACGCCGTCGCGATAGCACACATAATCCACGTGGCGCGCGGTCACGTGCGCCAGCGGCAGGAAAGAAAGATAGACGTCGCCGGTCTCCCACTGGGCAGCTTTGCTGGCTATGTTGGCGCAGGCCGTCAGGTTGCTGTGCGAAAGCATCACGCCCTTCGATGTGCCGGTTGTGCCGGAAGTGTAGATCAGTGTGGCCAGATCCTCCGGCCGAATGCTATGCGCCTGGGTCTCAAACTGCGGGTCCGATTCCCTTGCGGGCGGTTCCAGCTGCGACCAGATGGGAATTACGTTAACTTCCGCCACGTCATCCATCACCACAATCTTCTCGAGTTGAGTGTGGCTTTGGATGGATTGCACTTTGCGCAACTGTTCCAGGGTGGAGACACAGGCCACGCGCGCGCCGGAATTCTGGAGGATGTACATGGTCTGTTCCGCGGTCAGCGTCGCATAGATAGGAACGTCAACGATACCGCTGGTCACGCAGGCGAAATCCACGATCATCCATTCCGGTCGGTTTTCGCTGAGGATAGCCACGCGGTCGCCCTTGGTGATGCCCCACTGCCGCAGAGCGCGAGCCATATTGGTCACGTAGCCGTAGAACTGCCGTGAAGAGATGGTCTGCCAGCCGGAAGCCCTCTTAAACATCAGATGACGGTCCAGATTGTGGGCCACCGAGGCGAAGAAAATGTCAGCCAGGGTCCGGATTTCCATACCTAAGCGCCTGCTTCCAACCCTTTCAGAATAATCGATACCACCGAATCCGTGAGGTTGGTAAGATGGAAGTCGGGGTCACGATCGTGGTCGGAGAGGATCCACGAGGTCACGATTTCATCCAGCGCGCCAAATAGGCAATGCGCAGCCATGGTTACGGAGATGTCGGCGCGAAACAAGCCGGCTTCCTGGCCTTCCCGCACCACACCTTTAATCAGATCAAAATACTCCACCAGAAGGTTGTGAGAAAACTCGCTCAGGAACTTGAGGCTGTGCCGCAGTTCGGTCTGGAATACGATGGCCAGGTTGCGGTTGTTTCCCAAACCCTCGAGATGCAGGAAGGCGATGCGCCGCAGTTTTTCCCGGGGATCGGGAATCTGGGCCAGGGCAGCGCGCGCCCTGTGGGTGAAACGATGGAAGGCGGAGTCGATGGCCGCCATCAGCAGCTCGTCTTTGTTCTTGAAATAAAGATAGATAGTGCCGTCCGCCACGCCGGCGCGATCAGCAATCTCCGCCACCCGCGAGTGAAAGAAGCCGTGTTCGGCAATGACCTCGATGGCGGCATCGAGGATGCGCTGGTGTTTGTCGGAGGTTCCGCTGGCAGTCGACACTGTAGGTTTCACCGTCAAAGCCCATGAATTTACTTGGAATTCGAGGCTCGCGCAACCCTAATCATTCCTGACTCTGAAACTTTCGACATACCACTTTACAAACTGTTGGATGGCCTTGCCGCGATGGCTGTATTGCCGTTTCTCCTGTAGCGCGAGTTCGGCAAACGTCTTGCCCAACGAAGGGAAGTAAAACAGCGGGTCGTACCCGAAACCACCCGTGCCACGTGGCTGAGTCAGAAGCTCGCCCGCGGTCTCGCCCTGAAAAGTGGCCAGAACCCTGCCATCGCGAGCGATAGCGATCACGCAAACATACTTTCCCGGGCGTTTGCCTTCGGGCAGGCGCTCGAGCGCCGCGATGAGGGCACGATTGTTCTCTTCATCGTTGGAGTTGGCGTGTTCACCTGCGGCCACGCCGTCCCCCGCGCTGATCATCGCCGCATATCGCGCGGAATAGACGCCCGGAGCGCCGCCCAGTGGGTCCACGGAGAGCCCGGAATCCTCCGCCAGTACCAACTCGCCCGGCGCCAGCCGGCTGTAGTACTCGGCCTTGATACGGGCATTGGCTTCGAACGTCTCGCCGTCTTCCACCGGAGCAGGGAAGTCCTTCAAGCCGGGAAGAAGGTCGAGCGCCAAGTTCAGCTTCTGTGCTGCCTCGCCGAACTCGCGCCGCTTGCCGGGATTGGTGGTGGCGAGATAAATTCGCTGCATCAGAAGCTGCGCCTTTAGCGGAGGAACCATCCCACAATTGCAACAGTAACGCCTATAGCGGTGGTAATAAAGGAAAGCCGCCAGTAGAGCTTGGCTCCGGCCAATAGAGAGATAGAGCACAGGACAACGGAGATCTGCAAAAACAATTCGCCAGTGTCGAAGAGATCCGCACGCTTCTCGGCATGACGCTGTTCGGCTTCCAGCTCGTAGGCCCTTTCCTGAATTTTAACCGCACCCTCTTTAGCTGCAGCTGGCTTGGCTGCTTCCTCTTTTCCGTGATCGGTGGGCATCTTTTCAGGCTTTGCATTTTCGTCGTTTTTGCCGCCTGCAGCCTCTCCTGTTTTTTGGCTCTTGCCTTCACCCGCGATGTCCTTCAGGTATGGCTGAAGAACTTCGGAGTCCTTGGCCGGAGTGTTACAGCCGTGTTCCCCCAGCGAGCCGCATTCTTCCTCGGTAGACTTCTTCAGCTCGCGAATACTAGCAGCTCTGCCGTTAGGTAGCAGAGCCGTAACCTCGGCCACGAGCCCGTACTCGTGTGCGCGGATGTGCTTGGCCTGGTAAAGGTTCCACTGGTCTACGCTTCTACCCAGAAGGAGGATGGCCTCGGTGTGCGACCGATGGCTCAGCTGGGCAACCGAGGCCAGGAGCACGGCCACAATCGCTAGAGTCAAGCCAATCGCTTTCTGTCCGGTATGCATCGCGTGTTCGGTTTTTTCCTGGAGTTCATCAGGTTCCATATCGTCTCCCCAATTTGAAATGTTGGTCGCGGCTGCCGGTCGCCGTGCAGCTTCAGTGCCGGTGCAGGAAGCGCAATCGCCGCTGCGGTTTCACCTTTTCGTGAACATCATCATACTTGAGCACGCTGATCGCGCCATCCACTTCCAGGACGGCCAGGGCGGCGTCCTGGACTGCGTTGCATCCGTGTTCGCGCAGGGCGCGCGTGAGCTCGTCCACTGAGATGCCTTCCTTCTCCATGTGATCCGGGATCACTTGCCCGTTGTGCACCAGTAGAGTGGGCGAGCCCTGTACCAGTCTCCGCATACGCCGGTTGCGCCCGGAGATGCGCGACACTACGAAGTTTGCGGTCAGAAGCACGCACGCCGCCACGGCGCCGCCTGCAAGTGACGTATCCGGGCCGGTCATCGCGTTCTGAACTGAGTTGCTGAGTAACAGGAGCAGGGTCAGATCGAACGGCGTCATCTGCCCGACTTCGCGCTTGCCCGTCAGGCGGATTCCAATCAGCACCAGCACGTAAATCACTGACGTGCGCACTGCGATCTCTCCGAGAACGTGCCAACTCGCCCACATAGTGCAAAAGAGTGTACGCGATTTACCCGGAAACACGGCGCGGTTTTTGCGAGTTGTGGGATGGCAACGAACAGAGTGTGACTTGCGTGCATCCTACTTATGAAGATCTGAAAGGAGACCAATATGCCGCTTCAAAAGCTGAAAGACTTTTTGGATAGCCAGCGTGTCAAGTATGTGGTGATCTCGCACTCCATCGCCTATACCGCTGCTGAAATCGCGGCGCTGGCCCATATCCCGGGAAAGGAACTGGCCAAAACGGTGATGGTGAAAATTGACGGCGCCCTGGCAATGGCCGTGGTCTCCGCCTCCCAGCACGTCAAACTTGGTGCCTTGAAAGGCGCAACTTTCGCCGACGACATTGAGCTGGCCAGCGAGAGCGAATTCAAAGAAAGTTTCCCGGATTGCGAAGTCGGCGCCATGCCGCCGTTCGGCAACCTCTACGGTATGCCCGTGTTTGCCGACGAATCACTCTCGCGCGACAAAGAGATCGCCTTCAATGCAGGTTCGCACCGCGAGCTTGTCCGAATTGCGTGGCCGGACTACGAACGGCTGGTCGAGCCCACGGTACTAAGGATCGGCTCCGTGAAGCGTGTAGAAGCAGCGTAATCTTCGAACGCGATGGTCGTTTAGCTGAGGCAGGGAGACCAGATCTTGTGGAGCGCAGCCGCCCTCGGTTGCGACGAGCCATGATGGCCGGTGAGACAATCTGGCTCCGAGACCTCGGAAAAGAGTGACATTCTGTCACCGAACGGAGTGCGTTCCAGCATCCTATCTCCCGCTGTCGTTCCCCTAAGCAGCTCAATCCACATAACTTAGCTATGCCAGGGTTATTTAGGTAATGAGCGTGCAAATCACTAAAGCAGCAAGTGCCCAAATCTGAATAGTGCCCGACGAAGTTCAAGGTGGGTAACATGAAATCGTTGCGATCGGCACGTCTCCTCGCAAGTCTTCTACTGTTCTGGCTTGGAACAAGCACGGCATTCGCCGCGCACCATCATCTTTCTCCGGAACTGAATGAGAGAGTGGCCCGCGCCGAAACGGACAGCGAAAACCAGAAAGCAGATGCGCAATTCGTTGACGTCATCATCCAGTTCAAGCCTGGAGCCCAGCTGGACGACCACATCGCGAGGTTGGTCAACGCCGGAGGCAAGCACAAGAACCGCCTGGACCTCATCAATGGCGGTCTTTTTCGCGTGCCGGCGAGCTTGCTCTCTACGCTGGCCGAAGATCCCGATGTTGCCTACATCTCGCCTGACCGTGAAATCAAAAAGCACAGCAAGCTTGACTTCATCATGGATGCCACCGATACCACCTCAATCATCAATCTCGGATATGACGGTGATGGTATTGGGGTTGCTGTAATCGACAGCGGTGTCAACTCCAGTCATCCTGATCTTCAGGACACCGGTCGAAACGGTACTTATGCCCGAGTTGTTTACAGTCAGAGCTTCGTCACCGGTCTGGACGCCAGTGACCAGTATGGCCATGGCACGCATGTCGCCGGGCTGATTGCGGGCAATGGTAATGTTTCAGGAAACTGGATGATCGGCATGGCATCTGAGGTCAGCATCATCAATCTCCGCGTGCTCGATGCCAACGGCGCAGGGACGGACAGCGCTGTGATCGCCGCGATTCAGCGCGCTATTCAGCTCAAGAATCAGTACAACATCCGCGTGATCAATCTTTCGCTCGGCCGGGGGATCGCCGAGAGCTACAAGCAGGATCCTCTCTGCCAGGCTGTGGAACAGGCATGGAAAGCCGGCATCGTGGTGGTGGTAGCTGCCGGCAATGACGGCCAGGACAACAGCATGAACACCAACGGCTATGCCACGATTACCGCCCCTGGCAATGATCCTTATGTGATCACCGTTGGGGCGTTCAACACCCGGGGAACGGACACAACCTCGGATGACGTGATGACAAGTTACAGCTCCAAGGGCCCCAGCCTGCTGGACCACGTGATCAAGCCTGACCTGGTCGCTCCCGGCAACAAGATTGTTTCTCTGCTGGCTAACGGCAGCACTCTTGACAAGAAGGCTGTTTCAAACGAGATATCGCCATCTCTCTATAACAGCCGTGCTACGAAGGCCTCTTACTTCATTTTGAGCGGCACGAGCATGTCTACGGCAATCGTCAGCGGAGCCGTGGCTCTGATGCTTCAGTACCAGTCCAACCTCAGCCCCGACCAGGTGAAGGCACGGCTGATGAAAAATGCGTCGAAGACATATCCGTCGAATAGCACGGTGACAAGCAACGGCACGAAATACAACATTCAAGACGACATTTTTACCGTCGGCGCCGGCTACCTCGACACCTATGACGCAATGAACAGCAACGATTTTCCAAGCGGCACCGCGCTTTCCCCCATCGCCGTACGCGATCACAGCGGCAATGTCCTGCTCCAGGTCGATTCGAGTTCCATCTGGTCAAATTCCATCATTTGGGACGACTCCATCGTTTGGGGCAACAGCGTTCTCCTCAGCGGGTCCTCCGTCAGCGGGTCTTCCATCATCTGGGGCAACTCGGTTGTATGGGGCAACAGCACGATGTCCGGCAACAGCATTATTTGGGATAACTCGATCATCTGGGGTACGAGCACGACATTTTCTGAGGCCTTTAACTCCGACGATAACTAGCACGACCGACGAAACGGATTGCAGGAATCTTGGAGACCACGTGAAGCAACTATCCCCAGCCGCGAGAGTATGGATCGCCCTCATGGGCGCGACAGGTGCTGCAACTCTGGCTTATGCAGAGATGCATTGGCAACGCACGAACCTCACAGTTTTTGCTTTGTTCGTGGTCCTCGCTGTAGCCACCTCGCGAATGAAAATCAAGTTGCCCGGCATGCGCGGCGCCATGGCCATGAACTTGCCTTTTTTCCTGATCGCGCTTGCCGAAATCGACGTTTCCGAAGCACTGCTTGTGGCCTTGCTTGGCGCCATTGCTCAGTCGTTCTCACCGTCAGGTCGCGCTAAACCTGTGCAGGTGATGTTCAACGCCGCGACTCTGATCAATGCGGCCGCATTAGCAGGCCTGGCGTTGAGAATAACGCTGAAAAGCGGCTGGGTCGGGCCTTTGGCGCTCATGGGTGCTGCCCTGGCCTATTTCTTTTCCAATACTGTGCCTGTGGCTATCGTTCTGTGGCTGACGGAAGGAAAAAGACCTTTAGCCACCTGGGCGAGAATGGCGGAACTCTCGCTTCCGTTTTATCTACTAAGCGGTGGCTTCGCCGCGATTGTATGTTTCACAAGCAAGGGCCCCGCGTTGGGGTTATTGATGGCTGTATTGGTGGCCATGTACTTCACCTACCGCTCATACCGGCTGTACTTCGCGCCTTTACCTGTTATCCCAGCCTCTACTACATCTGCGACGATTGACATTGCTGCGAGGACTGATCTCGGGCAGCGCGTCTAGCTCATTTTCAGCTCTTCAAATCTCTGGTTCAGAAATCCGGTCTATCGTGCCGCTGCTCTCTGCTGTCGTAATCAGGCGCCGGAAGCGCAAGAATGCTGAAGACGCCATCAAAAAGTAAAAACTCCGCCGATTGGCCCTGCTCGTACTATACTGCCGCTCTGTCGAGTGAAAGGGAGACCAATTGCTGGCCAAAAAAAGTCGCTGGATGTTCGCCAGCGTGCTCGCAGCCGCCGCTCTCGCACAGGCCCCAGCGGTGCGGCTTACCGTGCGCGCCATTCTGATTGACAAGGACCTGAATCAAAAGCCGGTGCCAAGACTGGCGTTGGTGTTCACCCGCTTGGATGGGACGCCCGCCGAAGCAATAACCATCAAGACAGGATTTGACGGAACGGCGGAAGCCAAACTGCCCGCAGGCAAATACCATATTGCCACCCCGGAGCCAGTGGAGTTTCAGGGAAAGCGCTACTCCTGGCAGCAGGACCTTGTTGTTACCGGCCTTGAACAAACTCTGGAATTGAGTAATGACAACGCGGTTGTCTCCGAGGCGGTGGCCCCTCCCGCACCGTCGGGTGATTTGGCGGGACTCTTCGACCGGTTGAAGAATTCCGTGGTTACTGTCTTCTCTGAGTCCAAGGAGGGTTCCGGTTTCATCGTTGATCCCTCAGGGCTTATTGTGACCAACCACCACGTCGTCGAATCCTCGGGCTATCTGGCAGTGCAGTTTGACTCCAAGCGCAAAGTGACCGCCCAACTGCTGGCGGCGAATGCTGACCAGGACATTGCCGTGCTCCGCGTCAATCTTGCGGCGTTTCCGGAAGCGGTTGTGGCCCCCCTCGAGCCTGCGGGGGCTAGTGTTCCGGTGGTAGGTGAGAGGGTCTTTACCATTGGAAATCCCCTGGGACGGGAAAAGGTTCTGACCACAGGCGTCATCAGCAAGCTGGAGCCACAGTCCATTACCAGTGATATCAACATCAACCCCGGTAACTCTGGGGGACCGTTGCTCACACTCAAAGGCCAAGTCATCGGAATAACCACGGCTGGTTTGCAGAAACTGGCAAGGATCGTTCCCATCAGTGATGCGCTTCCGGTAATTGAGGCAGCCCGCAAGAAAGTGAGCGGCGTTGCGCCCTCGGCAGACCTGTTGCCAGTGACGCCCACCGATTATTTTCCCGCCGACTTTCTAAGGGCATTGCTGCAAAAAGAGCACATTGACACCAAGCCTTATTTCTTTGACGTCGATCAGTTTGAAGTTGGCTTGACCACGCCGGTCTATTCGTATTTTAGGCGGCACGAGGACGAGATGGCGGCGGCGCGTAAGGCTGTAAAACGCGGCGGCGGTGATCCTGCCCAAGCCAAACCGCCCGCCAGTGCGCTGGAAGAGGCACAGGAATACCACCCCGTGCTAGTGGTTGCCGTCTGGCCGAAATTAGGCGTGTGGAGGCCGAAATTCAAGAATGCCTTTCTGCGCATGCGCCTTCTCTGTGGCGGCAAGGAAGTGGCCCCGATTCTTCCTGGACGGCGCACATTTGAGCTTCACGACTTTCGCGGCAGGACCGTTGATACGACGTTCAGCGGCGCCTACGTCTATGCGCCTGATGCAATTTCGCCGGCCTGCGGAACGGTCGCGCTGGAGGTTTTTTCCGAAAAAGAACCGAATACTGCCCTCAACAAAGCCATCGAGCCGGGTACAGTCGAGCGCATCTGGTATGACTTTTCAGCCTATCGCGACTCTCACAACTCGCAGCCGCCAGGCTCAAAAACGAATTGAGGGATGTCGCCACTCGACTCAAAATCGAGCCGCGTTAGCTGACACCATGCTGCGGATCGGCTCCATAATGCGCGTAGAGGCGGCGTAGTCGTTTGTGGTGTTGAGGTACCGGGATCTTGTGGAGCCCAGCCGCCCTCGGCTGCGGGGAGCCCGTGTTAAAATGACAGATGTCCCGCCACACGCGCGCCCTTAGCTCAGCTGGATAGAGTCCGCCTCTGGCGGAAATCAGAAGGCCGGGGCTTCGCCGACGCGGTAGGTGGGGGATATGCCAACCAGACCACGCGCCCTTAGCTCAGCTGGATAGAGCGTCTGACTACGAATCAGAAGGCCGGGAGTTCGAATCTCTCAGGGCGCGCCATTAACATTGTTCCGCTGACAAAATCCTCCAACTGGTGCAAAAGAGATTGTTTGGGGGAGTTCAAAATCCCTTTTCGGGGTGGTATTGCGCTTCAGGCGGAAGGCGGCCTTCAGGAGCTTTGAAGAGCAGCATCAATCTTGTCGGGATCAAAGCCGACGATCACCGACCCGTCGATGACGATCACTGGGGTCGTCATGTATCCAAGTCTCTTTAGATCGACCAGCCCAGCCGGGTCCTGTGCGATGTCCTTCTCTTCAAATTGGACACCTTTTTGCGAAAGATACTCTTTCGCCTGGTTGCAGAACATTCAACCGTGCTGAGAATAGACGGTCGTCTTTTTAAGCACTCTACTCCCCTGTTGACGAGATTGTGCCGCTCATGAGCAATCTCTGAATCTCGTCTTTTGCACTTCCAATGACATTACGTACAGGACGACTTGAGTAGACGGGCTTCGGCGGTACGTCTTGCCATGTCGCGCCTGGTGCATAAACCGCGACGTAGTCCCACACTACGCTTCTTCGGTCGTGCTCACCGAGCAGATGCGATAAAGCGCGTCGCCGGTCCCAATATTGCGCTACTCTGAGATCAGGAATACGCGCCAGTGCCGCCGTTGATGGGGCGGAGAAGTCGGTCGGCAATACAGGCTCCCATACGACAAATACCCGCACATTCTTTCCATTCATGTCTCGCAGCATCTGTCCTGTTGCAGAGGCCCCCTGCAAGCAGACCGCTCAAGTAGGAGACAGCATGAGCAGAACGCGGACCGAAGATGCGGAGCGGTTGAAGGCGTTTTTCAAGGACGTGAGATCGTCGGACGAGATATTCGTGAGCGCTTGTTGCCCTTTGGGGGTTGAGTGGCCGCCGTAGAAATAGAAAGCGCCTGCAACTCCGAGGAGAACGATTGCAACGAGCAGGACTGTCTTTCCCTTCATGATTTCCCCGCCAACAAATCCGCAACGAGATTGGCAACGACTTGCGGAAAGAAAATGAACACAAACACAACAATAGCCGAGAACCACAGCAAAACGGTGCTGATGCGGCTCGGTTTGCCATTGCACTGTTTCGCTTTCCAGGATTTATAGAAGCCGAACGCAATCAACAAAACGGAAAGAACAAGTAGGTAGGGCCGGAACCGGATGAAGAAAGCCGATGTCCCTGCTGCCCCCGCAGCGAACAAAAACGGCAAGACCGGAAGGCAACAGCTTGAGGCTGCAACCACACTGCCAAGGGCAGCCAGGCTGGAGATAATCGTGCTCTTTGAATCCGCCCTACTTTTTTGTTGAACTTCTTCCACTCTACCTTCTCTTTCTGCCGTCATCGCTCCGGTCGAGCTTCGCCAGTAAAGGGCAACAGTCGTCGTGCTTGATTCCGCGTTCAAGCCGTAACTCACGATTGCAAGCCCGGAGCGCACCTCGAAGCTCCGCTTCCAAACGAACTAGGCTTCTGATCTTATCTCTTATGTCAGTGAGCTTTCCTTTAAGCATTGACTGCACTTGTACGCAGGGGTGAGGCTTCTGTCGTAACGCGAGAAGCTCTTTGACTTCCGCGAGGGAGAATCCCAACTCCTGTGCATGGCGCACAAATTTGAGATCGTGGACTTGATCTTCGTCAAAGAGGCGGTATCCACTCGCCGTTCGATAGGTTCCGTCAAGCAAACCGAGCTTCTGGTAGAAACGAATTGTGTCCACACTGACGCCAGCCAGCGTTGCAGCCTTCCCGATGTGAACTGCGTTCGTCATGATGTCAAGCATAAACCCTGGAGGTAAGTCCAGAGTCAAGGAGAATCTGCTTATTTGTAGAGACTTACGCTGTAGGATCGACTGCGCACTCGTTCTCGGATGGAAGCCCGTATCCTCTACCGATTCACACAACCCCCTTACCGTAACGTCTCTTCCTTTCAAATGTTGTTAGGGATGTAGAGGCCGCGTCTTGATTGGCCGGAATCCACTTCTGTGCTGTGTCTCTGCTTTCAGACTCTCGCCAAGGAGCACTTTTCCCCATCTCGTCCAAGTAGTTGAGAATTGAACGACATTCCTGATAAAGCGGCTGAGCCTGGCGGAGTATATCGGCCAGGGAGTTCAAACTGGCGGCACTAGGCCGCGCCATTAACATTTTTCCGTTAACAAAATCTTCCAACTGGCTGTCGGCGGTGGGAGCCAATCCTTCGGAGTATTCGAAAGGAGCCCGGGCGCAGCGGAGCGCGTCATTCGCTACCGATAGCGGCGAGATCGGCTTCCACCAATGACACAACGTCTGTGAGTCCGCCATAGTGAATCACGCGAATGCGTCCAGCCTTATCGATCACGTAGGTCTGGGGTATGCCGCTCTCCCCAAACTTGGCAGCATTAGGAGAATCGATCAGGACAACATCGTTAGAGGAGAAGCCCAAAGGATAGAGCACCTTCTCGATGTCCGGTATCGTGGAATCTATCGCAGGCAGCAACAGCTTTATTTCCGGATGCATCTGCTTGAGCTCGACTAATCCCCGAAGCTCCCAGATACAACTGCCGCACCATGTTGCCCACAAATCGAGGACCACGATTTGGCCGCGCAGCGACGACGACGTGATCGGTTTCCCTGCAGCTGTCGTCAAAGTGAAATCCGGGAGCCGCAAATCGACTAACTCGGGCTTGTAATTCGTGGCTTTGAAAGCTCTCTTCTTCGCCCCAGCCAACTCTTTCAGAGCAGCCTCGCGACTCGGCGTTCCCGTCCTCAATGAGAGCTCAACAAACTTGTCCACGCTTTCCGACGAACGCAACGCCGCTTCAAGATAGCTGTGCTTGGCAGCCTCCCATTGCTGCAAGTTTTCTTGGGCACGGCCGATCAAAAGGTAAGCTTCCCAGACGGGCCGGTCATCTTCCAGGACTGACGTCGCTGCTTCCAGTGACTTCACTGCCTGCGCCCAGTTTTGTTGTTCAAAAAAAGCACGACCGCGCCAGAAGTGAATGATGGCCTTCTGTTGATCCAGACCACCAAGGCCGAGCGTAAAAAAGTATCCGGGTCCCCCAGCGGTATTTGGTGGACTGCCAAGAGTCGCCTCAGCCTTATCCAACAACATCAATGCCCGGTTGAGATCCACCTTTCTTCCACCAGCGGCGGCCCGGACATAGATTGCGGCCATAGTGGCGTAGAGATCCGCATCTTCAGGAGCGCGCTTCTGCAAATCATCGAAGCATTCTTCAGCGGCCACAACGTCACCCAGATCGCTCCAGCTCCCCAGCCGTTCTTTTCGAACATAGTTGCCCATAGGGGCCTGCGGGTATTTCGCAAGCCAAGCTGCTAATGCCCGCGCCCTGGCACCAGGATCTTTAACCCTCTCGGCACGCGATCGATCCAGTTCCTGGACCAAAAAACCGGGCGAGTTCGTCTGATGATCTGCCAAGGCGGCGGCCTTTTCCACCATCGCCGGTGGAAAAGCATCCTCAAAGTTCACCAGAAACTGCGCTGTGCCCAGAATGTACCCAGACTGTCCGGCATGCTTGGACAATTCTTTCTCGATCTCCTCGACCATTTCAGGAGTGGCTATCTTGTGTTGGGGCTGATGACGAAACTTCAGAGCCCATTCGTCTGACACGAGGTTTGCGCTACGAGGATCAGCATTATCGATATTGCTTTCGAGAATACGAATGGTTGTGTCGTAATCGGCAGTGCGCTTCAGATCGTTCGCGAAGATTGCGCCCATGTAACCTTGGACCTGAGAGCGAACCCCGTCCTTATTCCTCTTGCCGTCTGCATCGCAAAAAACAAGGTCCCAATATTGGCCATGGTTGTCATCGCGTTTGCCGTCTTCATCGCGCACATACCAGATTGCATAGATGTGCCATTGCTGTTCCAGCGGTACTGTCGCCTTCCAGCTGCCGTCGCTCTGACGGTCGAAAGGCACGGTGCGCTGGTTATCGCGAAAGAAAGGACCATCGAACACGAGCCTCAGACTAAGCCCCCTTGGATGTGGGATCAGGGCGCCCGGCCGCGAGGGAAAGTAGTTGATTTGCAACATTTGATTGGGTCGGGCCGAAGCTGAAATGGGGCACGCGGGAACAGCCGTAAGGATTGGGCCTGAGGTCTCTGAATTCGGAAGCGCCTGGCGAGCTTGCTGCGCGCCGAGGCCGGGAGTCAGTGCAGCTCGGAACCACACGATCAAAACAAGGGCGAGCTTTGCCATGATTTCGCCTGGCGAATGATGGTACCAGAATTTACAGCAATGCTCTACGCTTTCGCCGTTGCGGAGCATGGCGACAGCATCTAGAAACGACTGCAAGGACACCTACCCGGTAAGATCGTAGTTCTCGCGCGGTCGAAAATCCCTGGTTTGTCAGTAGGCACAAACTCTGCGAAGGCAGCTACCTTGCGAAGCGCGTGGCCTTATCGGCTTCGGTCCTTTGTGTCATGAAGCTAGCTTCAGCCGACGCTTGCCCAGGGGGCGTTTTTTGGAGCCAACACTGAGGTCGGGAACTTCTTCGCCAAGGGCAGCCGCCAGATCGATTTGATGGTCTTGCTCCTGCACGAGGATCTGACGAATCTGTTCCGCCATCGCGTATTCTCCCAGCGCCTCACATTGCCGCACGCGATCGCGGTAGTTGCGTACGGTCTCGTTTTCGTTCTCGAGATCGAAGCGCAGCATCTCGGTCGCGCTCTTTGACGTCCGTACCGGCTTGGGGGTAACGGCCGGCATTTTGCCGAGATAATCGATCTGTCGCGAGATGATCAACGCGTGATCCAGCTCCTGCTTGGCGTGAAGTTCAAGTTGGGCTGCAATGTCGGTATATTGGGCGCCGCTGAGCACCTGGGAATAGACCACATAAGAGATGATGGCTTGATATTCGCGCGAGAGATCTTCATTCAACAGCTCCGCGAGGCGGTCACGCGTAATCGTAGATACGCCGTCAGGTTGGGACTCAGCCATTTCAACTTCTCCTTTTATTGGGGACCGCGCCCAGGAGCTCCTCCATTTCCGCAACATGGGAAGCTGCCGGGCACGCACCTTTAGATGCGTCCAGGCCGATCATGAGATCGCCTTGCCTCGCGATCTGACTTGACGGGAAGCGATGGTCTCTTTCGAATTCTGCTGTTCATCTTCTCGAAGATGTCACGGATGTTTCAGATCACGATTCGCCTATCTGGAAACGCTCTTGCTGTGCGTCTGTACTCTCATTCAAGTCTGATTCCGGCTCGTCGGGATAAGACCAAACCGCACAGCCGCTGGAATCATCCGTAAATACAAGGTTTGGCTTTCAGGAAGAGCTCTGTAAGACGCACAGAGTACCCACCTCTTCAGTGAGGATGCGGACCATTCCGTATGACCAAGATAGTGGACATCCCACTTCTCGTCTTCGCGTTATCTCTTATCGCGTTGTCCTTCTCGGGACAAATTGGTGCTTTAATTCGCCTGAAATGGCGACCTATCCAAGAATCCGAACGGCAAGATTTGGCGCTGGTCCTGGCAGCCACCCTGACATTGCTAGGATTAATTATCGGCTTCGGCTTTTCGATGGTCGTCAGCAGCTACGACCAACGCAGAAGTTACGAGGTCGCAGAGGCGAATGCCATTGGCACGGAATATGTCCGCGCTGGCCTGCTTCCGGCTGGAGAAGTGGCGAGGGTGCGTGAAGGGCTGAAGAACTACCTCGACCAGCGTGTGCTGTTCTATCAGTCTTCGGATGCGAACCAGCTTCGGCGAATCACTTTCCAAACGTCGCAATTAGGGACGGACCTGTGGTCGATTATGGAAGCGACAGCCGCGAAGCAGCCGACGCCCACCGTGGCTCTTGCGGTTTCAGGTATGAACGACGTGTTGAATTCGCGGGGTTACACAGAGGCGGCGTGGCAAAACCGATTCCCAATTGCCGCATGGTGCCTGGTGATTACGATTGCCATTTTCTGTAATCTGCTGGTTGGCTATGTCTCGCATGAGAGGACGGAGTTTCTATTGCTGGTCCTGCCCCTGGCAGTTTCCATCTCGTTCTTTCTCATCGCGGAAATTGACAGCCCCCGCCATGGCCTCATTCGCGTGGGTCCGGAGAATCTTATAGGCCTCTCTGCTTCGCTCCGCTCGAAATAGGTTGTGGCTCAATGCTGGCGTAACCCGCCACACGCCGCGCCTCATGTTCCAAATCGGCACTCTCTCCATATCAATTTCATCTCATGTGTATCCATAACAATTGACTTCCCACCTGAGCAGCATTAGATTGCCTCCCGTCCTAAACCCACACCACTCATGCCATCCTGGCCAGGCACGAGATTTTCAGGAGGAACCCCATGAGACGAGCCCCCAGCAGTCTTCTTGTTCTCGCAGCTCTGCTGATCTCCGTGATTGCGGCCGCGCAAGACAAAGACGGCATCCCGACCCGACACAACGAAATGACGGTCGCCCAGCTTCAGGCGGAAATGGCCTCTGGGCAGCTTACGTCAGAAGAACTCACACGGGAATACATCACCCGCATTCTGGCGCTGGACCAGAAGGGTCCCGGTGTGAATTCAGTCATCGAGCTCAACCCTGACGCGTTGGCGCTCGCGCGCACCGCCGATCAGCTGCGCCGGCGGGGCATCGTACTCGGACCTTTACATGGCATCCCGATCCTGCTCAAGGACAACATCGACACCGGCGACAAGATGCAAACCAGCGCGGGATCGTTCGCGCTTGTCGGCACGCCCGCGTTGCATGATTCCACCGTGGCGGCGAACCTGCGCGCCGGCGGCGCTGTGATCCTGGGCAAGACAAATCTTTCCGAGTGGGCTAATTTCCGTTCCTTTGAATCGATCAGCGGCTGGTCGGGCCGCGGCGGTCAGACCCATAATCCTTATGGCATCGATCGCAACCCATGCGGTTCGAGCGCGGGCTCGGGCGCGGCCACATCGGCCAACTTCACCGCAGTCTCGATTGGCACGGAGACGGACGGAAGTATCGTCTGCCCTGCAAACGCCAACGGCGTTGTCGGCATCAAGCCGACGGTAGGCCTTGTGAGCCGTGCCGGCGTGGTCCCCATCTCGCACACCCAGGACACGGTTGGTCCTCACGGGCGAACCGTGGCTGATGCGGCGGCCGTGTTAGGCGTCATCCAGAGCCGCACTTTCGACGGGCGCGACCCAGCCACGGGTGGTGTGCCACTGGGATGGCAGGGAACAGGCAGAACGCGTCCCACCAATATCCCGTCTGACTACACCCAATTCGTTAACCCACAAGGCCTCCAGGGCGCCAGGTTGGGAATAACCCGCGCGGGATTGAATGGCTTCGATCCCAACGTGCCCACCCCCCCAGTCGTGCTCGACGCATTCGAGAATGCGGTTGACGCTCTTACCAACGCAGGGGCGACCGTAATCGATCTGGATGCTGCCGGGTTTACTTTCGCGCCTGGGAATGGCGAGTTGCTCGTCTTGCTGTTCGATTTCCGCAACGACGTACAAGCATACTTCGCCACCCGGGCCGGTGTGCCGGTAGCCGGCGGGACCCTGCAGAGTGCGATCGATTTCAACAATGCTCATGCCGACGTTGAAATGCCGTTCTTCAATCAGGACATCTTCGACCTCGCCGAGTCGCTTGCGCCCGGTCCTGATGACCCCCAACCCGCGTTTGGGGGACTCACCTACAACCAGGCGCTGGCTATCGATCACAACGCCGGCGTGAACGGAATTGACGCGGCCCTCGCCCAGTTTCACCTCGACGCTGTGGTATCAGCCACGGACAACCCGGCTTGGGCCACGGACTTACTCTATGGAGACCACTTCATCTTTGGAACCTCCGGGCTAGCCGCACCGCCGGGATATCCCATCGTGCAGGTCCCCGCTGGCGTGGTCTTCGGAGTGCCTCTGGGCATGAGCTTCTTTGGCACAGCCTTCAGCGAACCCACACTGATCAGACTGGCGTCGGGGTTTGAGGCGGAGACCCAAGTGCGCGCCCACAACCTGCCGACCTTTGCTCAAACCGTGCCGTTCAATAACATTCAAGGCACAAACCTCTCAAAACCCCGGCAGCATAATGCTCCGGTAAAGTCAGAGTCCGCTCCCAAGAAGATGGCGCACCATCTATAGCCAGGTTGCAGCTATCCGCGATGCCGATGTTGTTTCCAAGAGCGACATCGGCATCGTGTTCCACTGAGCGCGCCATCCGCCCGCGGTTCCAAGACCGATGCTATACGAGTCTGTTCGGCTAGGAGCATCACGTGTCGTCAAAAAACTGGTTAAGCTTTTGCGCGGTCATCGCCCTTCTTGCCGTAGCGCTGACATTTCTACCCAGCACACAGCGTGTGGTCGCGGACGGCCCCAACAGCCATTTTCCCAACGTCGAGCTCATCACGCAGGATGGGAAGAAGGTTCATTTCTATGACGATCTGATTAAGGGCAAGATCGTGGCCATCGACATGATCTACACCACCTGCCATTACGCCTGCCCGCTGGAGACAGCGCGAATGGCGCAGGTGCAAAAAAAGCTGGGCGCCCGCGTCGGCAGCGACATTTTCTTCTATTCCATCAGCATCGATCCTGAACACGACACCCCGCAGGTCTTGAAGGCTTACATGCAGAAATTCAACGTCGGTCCAGGCTGGACGTTCCTCACCGGCAAGAAGCAAGATATTGATTTCCTAAGCAAACGCCTCGGCTTGTACTCAGATCCCTCCGTCAACGCCGACGGTCACTTGCCTCATCTTCTCATCGGCAATGAGACCACCGGCACGTGGATACGAGGCTCGGCTCTGGACAATCCCAGTTTTCAGGCCAGGATGATTGGCGAATTTCTCGACAATTTCAAGCACGCCGACCTGGCGGCAGAGCAGAAGAACTCCGGGGACGGACACGCGATCAGCAATTTCGATCGGGGGCAGTATCTTTTCGGGCGGGACTGCGCGGCGTGTCATACCATCGGCCAGGGCGACAAGATAGGTCCTGACCTGCGGGGCGTGACCAGGGTGCGCGATCCCAAGTGGCTGGCACTCATGATCCAGAAGCCGGACCAATTGCTCGACGCAAAGGATCCGCTGGCGACCGCGCTGCTGAAGAAATACAACAACGTGCGTATGCCCAACGTATGGATCAGCGGTGACGAGCTGCAGTTGCTGATCGGTTATCTCCAGGCGAAGGCCGGGACACGCGAGGCAAAAGATCACGCCGGCACAGACGCCGGCGCAAGCAAGCCTGCGAATTCGCCAACTGGAACGACCCACCCCAATCATTGAGTCAAGGGCGCCTGTACTACTATGGCGAAATTCCTTTCATTTCTCGGCGATTTATCGGCAACCACAAAAAACACCTTACCGCGGATTTTCGCGGATGGGCGCAGATAAGGCAACCGGGTGCCCCACAAGGACCGGCTTAGTTTTCGTCCGCGATCATCCGGGTGAATCTGCGGTAGGGTTTTCACTTCCTTTATTGCGGCTTGCCGCGCTGTGCCACATGAGCCTCGCAGGTTAAAGTGCACCCCTGCCCGCAGCTGTCAGGCCCGTAGAAGTCTTCCCGGTTTTGATTAATAATAATGACCTAATTCAAAAACCTGTATCGCGAGAGCAAACAACGTGGAATATGGGCCGGGCACAATCCTGCTTACCGGGGTTGCAAAAATCTCAAAGGATGATCCTATCTCGAGCTCGTACGAGGTTTTTTTCGTCAGTCTTATCGTCGATAAAGAAACCGGGGTGATCGTCGATTGCACCTGCAACACCGCCCGGGACATGACGAAGGAATTCATCCGGTCGCTACTGATCCAGCGGAATCTGGAAACGGGAATTGAGGAGATCGTCGGCGAAGTCCGATCGCGTTTCTTTGGACTGGTACAAAAGTCGTTGCTGGTGGCGTTGAAGGACGCGCACAACCGGTTCGTGATCCTGAAAAGGGGCGGGAAAGTTTAACTGCGCCCAATGGAATTCCGCTGAAAATCATTTGAATTTCTGTTGAATTCTTGACTCCGTCCTGGGGACGTGTTATCGTCCCGCCCGAACTAAATACGCTCCTGTTTATTGGTGCGTGAAGCTCCCCTTCACTAACTGAGATAAACCAGGCCAAGGCGGCTGAGTTCCCAGCTCGGTGTTTTGGCTATTTTTTTCTTTAGGGCGAAGGACCGGGCATGCTCGGCCGGGTTTGTAATCCCTGGCACGGCTTCGACCGGCCCAAGGGAGCTAGGAATCACGCGCCGTCGATAAGCGCACGCCAATAGAACGCTTGAGAGTGCAATGCGATCCAGCACGATTTCTTCACCGGGAGATGAATGAATTATGAACGGCATTAAGCTTTTCAGTCTTGTAGTTCTCGCACAGTTAAGGTCATCCGCTTGGCAGGCTTTCTTCCCCATGACAGCCCGGATGGTTGTCAGAAGTTGCGTTGCCGGATTGGTGCTCTGCGTTTTGAGCTCGGTCGCCATGGCGCAGGACATTACCGCAACCATCTCCGGTGAAGTAAAGGATGCTCAGGGAGCCGTTGTCGCAAAAGCCAAGGTTACCCTGACCAACACCGATACGAATACCGTGGTCAAGACGATTGAAACCGGCAGCAGCGGCGACTTTGTCTTTCCTGGCTTACAAGTCGGGCACTATGCGATCACAATCACCGCTCCCGGCTTTGCGGCCTTCGAGCAAAGAGACATCGATCTGCACGCCAGTGACCGCCACCCAGTGCACGCACAACTGAAAGTCGGCAGCGTCAACGAGAAGGTAACGGTGGAGGCATCGCCCGTCCAGGTAGAGTTGGAGACGCAACAAGTCGCCGGACTCATCTCCGGTACGGAGATCCGCGAACTCACGCTGAACAATCGCCTGTTTGAGCAACTGGTGATTCTGCAGCCGGGCGTGAGCAACGGTTCCCCCGACCAGCTGTACGTCGGCACCACCAACCCGTTCACCGGAGCCGTGAACCGCGCTGATTTCTCTGTGAATGGTGCGCGGACCAACATGAATAACTGGACCATTGACGGCGCCGATAACCTCGACCGTGGCTCGAACCTGACGCTGTTGAATTATCCCAGCGTGGATGCCATTCAGGAGTTCAAAGTCATCCGCGGCCTCTACAACGCGGAATACGGGCGCGCCGGCGGCGGCCAGATGGACGTGGTCACGCGCTCTGGAACGAATCAGTACCACGGAAGCGGCTATGAGTTCTGGCGTAATGACGATTTGAACGCCAACAACGCGTTCACCAAGGGCGTACAAATTGCGGCAGGACAGCAGAATAAGCCTCCCGCGTTGCGCTACCACGATTTCGGGTTCACGTTCGGAGGCCCGGTCCCCAAGCTGGGCAAGACGTTCTTCTTTGTTTCCGAAGAGTGGCGGCGGGCGATCACCTACGCTGTGCCTTCCACTAGTCAACTTTTTCTGCCGACTACCTCGGAGAAACAAGGCATCATGCAGGTGCCGGTGTGTATCGGGACCGTGAGCTCGGCTTCTGGAAACGCATGCACGGGAGCAAACAGCAACATCGTGCCCGCGGGTCAGATGAACGCGACCGCCGCGGCGTATCTTAAAGACATTTTCAACGGCGCTCCGAATCCCAATCCGGCCACACATTATTTCCCGTCAACCTTCCGGAATCAGTTCGACGATTGGCAAAATCTCGTACGCATCGATCACCAATTCAGCGAGAAGTTCAGCGTCTTCGGCCGTTACATGCATGACACCATTCCCACGGTCGAGCCCTTCGGCATCTTCGGCCCCAACAGCTTCGTTCCTGGTGCCGCGACCAGCCATACGCTCTCCCCGGGGACAACCTGGGCCGCGCACGCGACATATACGTTCTCGCCCACCCTTCTGCTGGAAGGCGGATACAACTTCTCGTATGGCGCCATCATCAGCCGCATGCTGGGCACGATGGACCCGACCAACTCGCCCGATATCCATCCCACGCTGCCATTCGCGCCGCAGTTGGCGCGCCTGCCATCGGTAAGCTTTGTGAGCTTCTCCGGTCTTGGAGCCAGCGGGCCGTATGACGACTTCAACCGCAACCACACGGCTTTTGCGACCGTCACCAAGGTCTTCGGCAAGCACACTCTGCGAGCCGGCTTTACCTATCACCACTACCAGAAGACGGAAAACGCGAACGGCAACAATCCCGGAACGTACAGCTTCGACAGCAGCGGCGCTATAGTCATTCCAAGCCACTGCACACCCGTCGTACTGCCTGACTGCGCGCTGGCGAGAGCGTCGCAGAGCTGGGCGAACTTCCTGATGGGGCGTGTGTCCGGCTTCAGCCAAGCGTCGGAGGACATCACGCCGGACATTCGCGGCCAGATCTTCGAAAGTTTCGTGCAGGATGAGTTTCATCCGTTCCGCAACCTCTCCGTCAACATCGGAGGACGGTGGCAGATCTTTCGCCAGCCTACGGACGCGAACGGCGAGCTGACCAACTTCGATCCGGCCGCGTACAGCGCCGCCAACGCCGTTGCGATCAATCCGGCGAACGGTCTCATCCTTCTCAATGCTGCCAACAATCCAACGCAAGGATCGCTGCTGAACGGCATCATAATCGCCGGACAGAACTCGCGGTTCGGCGACAAGGTCGCAAATGAGAACATGAACAACTTTGAGCCACGCGTCGGTCTTGTCTGGGATCCCTTTGGCAAGGCTAAGACCGCGATTCGAACCGGCTATGGCATCTCGCACGACTACATTGCCTATGGCAACTTTGAATCGAACATCTTCACCAATCCGCCGTTCAACTCCAGCATCAGCATTGCTCCCACCAGTTCCGGCGGCAACCTGGTCTACCCTTCGATGGACAATCCCGGCGCGGGGGTTCCTAACAACGCATTGCCAAGGAACCTGCGCATTGTGGGGCTGCCGTTCAACACTCCCTACATCGAGCAGTATAGCCTTGACGTTCAGCAGGAGATTGCCAAGGGCATGGTCCTGGACGTGGGCTATTTCGGCGCCTCGGCTCATCACTTGAGTGGCTTCATTGATCTGAACCAACCCCAGGTGGGCGCTTACGTAACCCAGCTGGGTATGACACCGCCGATCACCAGCGGCACACAGTCACAGCGTTTGAATGCCATCCGTCCCTTCCTGGGGTATGGCGCAATCAGCGACTTCGTGAACATCTTCGGTTCCAATTACAACTCGCTGCAGGCCTCGCTGCAGCGAGTCTGGAAAGACGGTTCGCTGGTCAAGGTCAATTACACCTGGTCGCACAACCTGGGTGATGTGGATCCGACAACCTCGGTCGGGTACAGCACTCTAACCAACAACGGGGCCAGCCACTCGACGGCGCAGGACCGCTACAACACGAGGCTCGAGTACGGGCCGACGTCGCTCGATCGGAGACAGGTGTTCAGCGCGGACTTCGTGCTGAAT
>DATFQZ010000159.1:0-28621 GCA_035263765.1 Candidatus Angelobacter sp.
CGCAAACGGCATGACCTGGATGCAGGTCTATGACGGCGATCTCGCTTTGCACCACGCCTTCCGCGTCGACGGTTATCCGCGCTACTACATCCTCAGCAGAGATGGGATCATTCTCGCCGAGTTCAAAGGATGGCAGCAGGACAGCGAAGCCACCATGAGCGACGCTATCACCCGCGCGCTTGAGCAATGATCCAACGCGAGCGATAACATGTTGCGGAAACGATGAACCGTCTCTCTTATTGCGTCGGGTCGCGATGGACGGTTTCCGGCGAAAATGCAGGAAGACAGACGGCGATATACTCCGTGGCTTCTTCGGGAGTGGAGTACTGAATCCATTCACCCGGACGAGCAATCACCGCCTGACCTGCGACAACATCAAATTCCCCGTTCTTGTGCCGCACTCGTAAACGCCCGCGCAGCACGATCGTGTATTCCTCGAACTCAGGAATCTGTCCTGGCTCCTGCCATCCCGCTGGGCTTCGCATGTGAGCGATGCTCACACGCGATTCCCGGTTGTTGACCTGGCCAACGTACTCGTCGATCAGCTTGCGCATGTTCCCCGCGGCCTGGATGCGAGTTGGCGCCTGAATGAGTGTAGGCAAGAGCGGTTACCCCCTTCGCGTTACTGGGGTGGGCGGCTTCCGCCCATCGCCGGCAGCTCCATCTTCCGGTATCCGGCAGGCACCTCGAAGACGGACGCGTCTGGCTTCCCCTCCTTCAAGTTGGTGAGCTCGAACGTTTCACCGCCGGCACCAATCGTCTTGATCGGGAAGAACAGCTTCTGATCGATCCATGCTGTGCTCGTGCCCGCTTTGCTCGTGGTCACCCATTTATCGCAAGCCCTGCCATTCACCGTTTCGACGCTCACCTTCTTGCAAGTCGCATCCGGGGCACAGGGATGGTTGGGATCGAAAGCGGTCGGCGCCTTGGGCGCGCGGGCCATCATCGGGCTTGCCTGACTCATGTCAATCTCCATATACATGTGTTGCGCGGGCATAATCATGTACATCACGTGCGCTGTGCTGTCGATGATCGTCGCCACGCTCTGTCCTCTGGCATTGGCGTCCATCCGCATTTTAGGCATCGAGAAATACATCTTCCCCACAACTTTCTCGGCTCCGGTCGCGGGAGTCGTGGAGTAATCCGCGGAGAACGGCTGTGGCATTTGGCCCCATGCGGGTAAGATTGTCAGAAACAGCAGGACGCAGATCGTCAGGATGACGCGGGCTCTTCGCTTCATTGATTTTTTTTGTCTCCTAGGGAATAAACAATCTTGCCTATCCCACCAGAAGTCTGGCTCTTAAGCAAGACTAACTTCGGGAGCGGCCAACTTTCGTAACTTGGACAATCCTGAGCTCTGTCCCTCGCTGGTCTTTCCCGAAATCAGCGAGTACCATTACCATTTCGAAAAAAGAACCGTCTCCCATTGGAGAATTCATGAAGATCGTTCGTTTGCTCGCCATTTTAAGCCTGCTTACTTCTTTGGGGGTCGCCCAAAGCATCATTCAAGAGACCCTGCGCGTCGATGCCAGCGACGCCCCGCGCAACATCCTGCACTCGACCGTCACTATCCCAGTGACGCCGGGCGCGCTCACGCTGGCCTATCCCAAATGGATTCCTGGGAACCACCGGCCGACCGGCCCCATCCAGAACCTGACCGGGCTGCACATCAAGGCCGGCGCAAAGGAATTGGAGTGGCAGCGTGACCTGGAAGACATGTGGGCCTTCCACATCCAAGTGCCTGCCGGCGTAAAGGAAATTGAAGCCTCGTTTGACACGCTTACCTACAACGGAAAAAACTCCGCGGCTTCCAGCCAGGTGCTCGACCTATTGTGGAACCAGGTTGTTCTGTATCCGAAAGACACCGCCACTGACGGCGTGGAGGTGAGCGCCTCAGTGGTCCTGCCCGAGGGCTGGAAATTCGGCACAGCGTTGACGGTGACTACGCAATCCGGAAACTCCGTCGCTTTCCAGCCGGTCTCACTCACTCGTTTGGTCGACTCGCCATTGATCGCCGGCCGCTGGTACCGCCAAATTCAGCTTTCCGGCGCCGGGGAAATCCTGCATGTGATCGATATGGTCGGCGAAAGCGAGGAGGCCCTGCAAATCACGGACAAAGACGTGGCCAGTTACAAACAGCTCGTGGCCGAAACCGGCAAGCTGTTCGGGGCGCGGCATTATGAGAAGTACCACTTCCTCTGGACCCTGAGCGACCAGACGGCCCATCACGGCCTGGAGCACCACGAATCCAGTGACAACGGCAGCTCAGAAGATGTATTCAGCGACAACAAATCCCACAACCTCGAAGCTGATCTCTTACCTCATGAATTCGTTCATTCGTGGAACGGCAAATACCGCCGGCCGGCTGGGCTGGTGACGAGAAACTATCAGGACCCGATGAAAGGCGACCTACTCTGGGTGTATGAAGGGCTGACAGATTATCTCGGCAACATCCTGGCGGCTCGGGTAGGTCTGCGTTCGCCGGAAGAGTTTCGCGAAAACCTGGCATACACTGCCGCAATGCTCGATCATCGCGCAGGACGCACCTGGCGCCCTCTCGAGGACACTGCCGTCTCCGTGCAAACCCTGTTCGCGGCGCCTCCGCAGTGGGCCAACTGGCGCCGCTCCGCGGACTACTACCCGGAAGGTTATCTCATTTGGCTGGAAGTGGACACGACCATTCGCCGTTTGAGCCACGGGCAGAAATCGCTGAACGACTTCGCCAAACTTTTTTACGGCGGCCAGAGCGGCCCGCCGACGGTCGTGCCCTATCAATTTGAGGATATAGTCGCTGGCTTGAACCAGGTGACGCCATATGACTGGGGGCATCTCCTGCGTGAGCGGCTGGATTCCAAGTCGCCACGGGCTCCGCTGGGCGGCATTGAAGGCGGCGGCTGGAAGGTCGTCTATACCGGCGAAAAGAACGACACCATGGAAGCCTCGGAAAAATCCGGCGACATTTTGGACCTGAGCTTTTCTTTAGGCATGATCGTCTCCAAGGACGGCGATGTCAGCGACGTCATCGTAGGCTCGCCTGCCTACGCCGCCGGGCTGGGCCCCGCCATGAAGCTGATCGCCGTCAACGGCAGACGCTGGTCCAAAGACCAGATGCGCGCCGCGCTTCGCGCTTCGGTCCGCAACCCACAGCCTCTCGCTCTGCTGGCCGAAAACGGGGAATACTTCAACACCTATCAGGTGAACTACCACCGTGGGGAACAATACCCGCACCTGCTCCGCGACAATACTCAGGCGGATGTCTTAGACGAGATCATAAAACCACAAACAGCGCCATAGAGGATAATCCTAGCTTCCAGAACGGCGTTTCGCAGGATTCAAAAGCGAACTACAATCGTAAACGCATTTTTATGAAACTCTTTCACCGGACAGCGTTTGCGGCCTGCGTCTTGCTTGTCACCTTGGCTCTGGTCGCCACTGTGCTGATTCGCTACGGGGTGACCCCGGTGCCGGAACCGGCCGTCGCAAGAGCCAAAAACAGTAAGCCCGGTTTGGTGGACGAACGTCCCCTCGTCACTGCGCAAAGGCTCGCCGCTCTAGCTGCCACCCAGGAAGAGCAGGATTTCGCGCAAAACGCTTTACGCCTGGCCGACCATGAAGTGGACTTGGCTTTTGCTGTTGCGCTGCACGAGGCCACGGATCATCCGGCTCCGATACCTGCCGCTGCGCGCCCTTTCCAGTCCCGCGTGCAGGACCTGCAACGCCGGATTAAGGAAAACGAAACCGAGACTTCCCGGCTTAAGGCACTCATAGCTAAAACTGACGATGCTCATAAGCCCGCTCTTGAAGACGGCCTTCGTCTCCGTGCAGCCACCTTGGAAGTCGATCAGGAGGAGTTGGACGACGCCCGGCAGGACCTCATCGTGGCCGGAGGGGATCCCCGCGCTAAAATCCAGCAACTTCTGGAGCAGCACGAGGCTCTGGGCCACGATCATGCTGCGGCTCCTGCAAGCAACGCTTCCGGTAAGGCGCTGCCCGCGCTGCCGGAAAGCGAATCGCGGACCCTGCTGGTGCAATTCCGCGCCTGGCGCCGGCTAGCCGAGGAAGAACAAGCTCTTGCCGCAGCACGCGAAGAAGCACAGTCTGGCCAGGCCGAACTTGCCCGCGAACACAAAGCGCTGGACCAGGAGACCGGCGAAGGCATACATAAGGATACGAAGGACAGCCAGAACCCCCCTTCCGTCGCGGCTCCGGGCAACAAAACCCCGTCCACACAAAGCCCTGTTTCTCCCGACGTGCTCTCAACATTGAAGGAGGCGGCGGAAGAGCGAAAGCATCTGGCAGAATTGGATAAACGGTCAGCAGACTTTCAACAGCTTGATGCTCTCTATACGCGCTGGAGCGCTGGGGTTCAGGAACGAATGCAGGCCCATCGCGCAGAACTCGTTGAAGGGTGTCTCTGGATTCTTGCTCTCTTGATCCTGGTGCTTTCTGCCAACGTGCTTGTCCGCTCGCTCGTGGCGCGCCTAGCGCCTGAGAGCAGGCGGCGGCACACGGTCCACACCGTGGCGCGCGTTGGTGTGCAGGTCATTGGCGTTGTCTTGATCCTGCTGGTGTTGTTCGGGCCGCCCAGCCAACTGGCGACCGTGTTGGCGTTGACCGGCGCCGGTTTGACGGTGGCGTTGAAAGATTTCATTGTAGGTTTCTTCGGATGGTTCATTCTCATGGGGCCGAACGGCATCCGGCCGGGCGACTGGGTGGAGATCAACGGAATCGGCGGCGAAGTCGTGTCTGTTGGCCTGCTGCATACCGTTATTCTGGAAACGGGCAACTGGTCTGACGCAGGTCATCCTACCGGGCGGAAGGTAAATTTCGTCAACAGCTTTGCCATCGAGGGCCACTATTTCAATTTTTCTACCACCGGGCAGTGGCTTTGGGATGAAGTGGAGGTTCCGATTCCGGCAGGCGTCGACCCCTACCCGATTGCGGAAGACGTCCACAAGACCGTCGTCGCGGCGACAGAAGCGAACGTGCGACTCGCCGAACAGGAGTGGGAGCGTGCTGTGCCCGGCCACGTGGGACGCACATTCGCCCCTGTTCCGGCCATCATGGTGCGGCCCACCACGCTGGGCGTGAACGTAATCGTGCGCTACATCACTCGCGCCCATGAACGCCACGAGCTGCGCTCACGGCTCTTCCACAAGATCGTAGAGCTGCTGCGCACTGCGCACATTACAACCGGCCCCCTGGAGGGACCGTCAGCAAAATCCGTTGCGGCGGAGTGAACCGAGAAGATTGGGTAGTTGAGTAATTTGGTAATCGGGTAATTTGACAAAGGCAGCAATATACTCAGGCCATCTCACAGCACTCCGATTTATGCGCGGGAAGGTATGGAGTCGGGGTATTGCCTTCTGAAGAACTGCGCGGGGAGCGCTTTGCCCAATTACCAAATTACTCAATTACAAATTCCCTCTACGCATGACTCTTTGCAACCTCTGCGGTGCGCTCCAGCTTGTCCCAGGCGAAGGGTTTACCGTCGATAGCCCGCTTGATCGTCTTCACCAAAACCGCGGAAAACAATTGGCGGTATGAAAAGCGCTGCAACCACAAGTGAAGCAGCAGCTGCGCGTCCTCGCCCTGTCCGGGTTCACGGCGCTCCAGCATGAACGCCAGCGCTGAAGCGACGAAGTCGATCGCCAGGAACAGCACAAAGAAGAACAACAAACGCTGGAAGCTGCTGGGATCCGCGCTTTCCGGATGGAAGTACCTCTTCGCCAGGTATTGAAGAGTTCCGAACAGGAACATCAAATCGATGGAAGGCGAGAGCAGCGGCAGGAAGATCTGAAAAATGATGATGTTGGGCAGCGCAATCCAGCCAAGGCGGCTGCGGCGGCGGATGGCGGCGCCGTGTTTCCACACTGCCTGCAGAATACCGAACGACCAGCGAAAACGCTGGCGCATGAGACCACCCGCTGTGGTCGGCGCTTCGGTGAACGCCAGCGCCCGATCTTCATTCACGACCCGCCATCCGTTCTCCAGGAGAGACATGGTCAGGTCCGCGTCTTCGGCCACGGTATCGGTATGGTAGCCGCCGGCTTCGCGAACCGCGGCCAGGCGCCATGCACCAATTGCCCCAGGTACCACGCTGACTGCGCCAAACACGTTCAGCGCCCGCCGCTCGAAATTCTGGCTCGTGATGTACTCCAGCGCTTGCCAGCGGGTCCACAAATTCACGCGATTGCCGACCTTCGCGTTGCCGGCCACGGCACCGACCTCGGGATCGGCGAAATGCGCCACTAGCAGCGAGATCGCGTTGGGGGCAATGGCCGTATCGGCATCAATGCCGACATAGATTTCGTCGTCGGTGTACTGCAGGCCGTGGTTCAGCGCGCTCGCCTTACCCGCGTTGGGCTTGGTGAACAACAGGACTTTCCCGGCGGCCATTTCCGCGGCGAACTTTTCCCGCACCACGGCCGACGTATCGTCTTTCGAACCATCGTCCACGATGATCGTCCGCAGCCTCGGGTAGTCCGAGGCCAGCACCGACCGCACCGTGTGTTCAATCACTTTTTCTTCATTGTAGGCCGGCACAATGACCGTGACCGGGGGCTGGAAGCCTGGGGCCGCGGGCGATGGCTCGCGGACGCGATCCCATGTAGCCAGGGCCCCGATACCCAGGAGGCGGCCGCTCATCAACACATCGCCCACAATGAACACCAGCCAGATGAAAACGCCTATTACGTTCAGCAAAATAAACGTGAAGTTTTGCAGCCGTGCATACCAGATCTCATTCGAAGGGAGTTGGGGCATCACGTCAGCCCGGGTCTTCCCCAGCAGTTCTTCCACACTAACGATCTTGAAACCCCGGGCGCGCAGGCCTTCAATGATCTTCGGTAGCGCCCGCACGGTAGCCGAACGGTCGCCTCCCCCATCGTGGAGAAGAATGATACTTCCGCAGGAGGGAGGATTGCCGTCCTTACACCCGCTGGTGGCATAGGTGGTCGCCTGCGCAAAGACCGCGGCAGCTATGTCGTCCGCGGTGCGGCCCCGCTGCCAATCGTTGGGATCGATTTTGGAACCTACCGTGATGTACCCTTCATTCTGCACCACTTCGATCGGGCGGACCTGGTCGGCAACGTCAGGTTCCTGGTCGATCGCGTAGGGCGGCCGGAAATACAGAGGGCGGATCCCTAACTTGCTGGCGAACAAACGTTCCGCCAAGTTCATCTCCACGGATTTCATGTACCACGCGGAAACGTCGCTGATGTTGGGATGGGTGAAGGTGTGGTTGCCGATCGCGTGCCCCTCATTGTAGATCCTCTTCGCCAACCCCGGGTACTTCTGCGCCTCCAGGCCAATCAGGAAAAAAGTGGCCGGGGCTTGCTCGCGCTTCAAGATGTCCAGGATCTGCGGCGTGTAGACCGGATCCGGGCCGTCATCAAATGTCAGGGCCACTTCCTTTTCCTTGGCGCCGTACTGATTGACTTGGTAGGGTTCGGGAAGCGTCACCATGCGTGCCGCAGTGATCAGGTTGCTTTCAGGATCGAGCGTAACCTCGCGCACGCCGGGGTTGGGATCGTGGGTGATGTAAAGAATGTCTCCGTATCCTTCACGGTCAACATCTTCACCCGCTGGAACGTTCTTGAGTTTCTGCTCGGCGCCATTCTCTCCCGGATTGTCCCAGATAGCCCACAACGAACGGTCTTCCGAACCGAGGCGCCATAGCGCGTACGTACGGATGCCAAGTGTGCGGGCGCCGCGCATCTGGTTGAGGGCGGTCACGGCGTCCAGGAACCATACCTGGTGTTCTTCCTTGTTGTCCTCCTGGTAGGCGAAATGCGGATTCAGCGAATCGGGGTCCAGCGTAACTTCGGCGTCCGATTCCTGCGCGTGCAGCCAGGCTTCCTGCACATTGTTGCCGTTCACGGCGACCACCTTGCGCTTCTTCCCGACCAGCGTCCAGTCGTAGCCGTAGTTGCCGATCGCGCAGATAATCTTATTCTTGGGGATGTCTTTGAGCGCCAACTTCAGATTGTTTGTAAACCACTCCTGAGACGCGATCGGCCCGGGGGGACTCGTGACTTGATGTTGATCGTAGTTCATGAGCACCAGGCCGTCGGACGCCGCAGCCAGCGCAGCGTAGTCGTAGTCCTTGTCGTCCACCGGCACGTTTACGTAGAGTTTGTATCCGTGCTGGTGAAGGTCCTGCCCCAATTCCTGGACCAGGCTGCGAAAGTCGTTTTGCGCCGAGAGCGGGATTTCTTCGAGGTCAAGTGATATGCCCTTGAAGCGGTCACTTGCGAGCAGGGCAAGTGTCTGGGTACGCATGTTCTGCCGGGCTGCCGGATCGCTCAGGAATTTGCCGATGTCCAGCCACCACTCTTTCGTCGCGGGGTTGTAATTGTTGATCAGCGGGAAGACTTCCACGTCGGCTTTTTCCGACTTGAGGAAGGGCATGACCTTATCATCCACGGAGCGAACGCGTCCGTTCTCCACAACTCGGAATAGCTGGTTCGCTTCATTGGGACTTTGCAGGTTGCCGTCCGGACCGAGGACGTGCAGCCACTCGGGAAAGAGGATGTCGATCTGCGGATAGTATTCCTTCAACGAGACGAAACTGGCGGCGTCCCAAGTGACGTAGTAAGCGGCGCGAATTCCTTCGTCGGCATTCAGAACAACTTCTGACGGCGGCGCTTTGGTCTTGCGGTGCGTTCCTTTGGCAACTGTCTTACGGCGAGATTGGCTCTTGACGGCACGCAGGTTCCGTTTCAATTCCGGCATTCCCAGGCGGGGCAGCCGCGCCGGCTGGAAGAAAACCGTGACCACAAAGAACACCACCAGCGCGCTGATGACCAAGCCCAGCACGTTGAACAACATGCGCAGGCGTACCCAGCGCTTCCTTTGTGGATCATAAAAGATCGGTTTTGCCATTGTGGGAACTGTAGCGTGTTATACCATCGTAAGCTGGCCAGACAGCGCGGTCAATTCACAGGCGGCCGTAACCCGCGGATGGCCGGGGGTTAAGGCTTGCGACCCATATGGCGATAAGTTGATCCCGCGACTCGCTAGCCCGTTTTCACTGCCGGTGTAGCCCGCGGGCAGGGTTCATACGCAGCCGTTCCGCCGAATAACGGCTGCATGCGAAGCTCACGGCCGGTCTATATTGACAGTGAAAATGGGTTAAGTACACTGGCTGCTCCCTTTTGATGAAACAACTTCTGGATTTGCTGCGGCGAAACTGGTTGTTTTTCGTGATTGCTACCCTCGCCGCTTTGGCGCTGCGGCTCCTCTTCGTCTTCTTCTTTCCGGTTGTCCAGGGCGACAGTTTCATTTACGGGGACATCGCCAAAAACTGGCTAAGTCATGGGATCTTCGGTGTAACCGATGGCGCCGTGATTCGGCCAACCCTCATTCGTTTGCCCGGATACCCGGCGTTTCTGGCGGCTGTGTTCTCGGTGTTCGGACGTGAGCACTATACCGCGGTACTGGTCATCCAGGCCCTGCTGGATGTCAACACCTGTCTCGTGATCGCCGCCACGGCCTTGGAGCTGATGAATGAACGCGCTGCCAAAGCCGCGTACTTGCTGGCTGCGCTCTGCCCTTTTACGGCAAATTACACCGCCTCGGCATTGAGCGAAACCCTGGCCATCTTTTGCACGGCTCACGCGCTTTACTACGGCGTGCGCGGCATCCACGGTTTGCAGAGGAACAGAACAGCAACATGGGCATGGCTCGTTGCCGGGCTCTGGACCGGCGCCGCCATGCTGATACGGCCCGATTCCGGTTTGCTGCTTGCCGCACTCGGCCTCCCGCTGCTCCTCTTGCTTTTTCGGCGAGGGCAACGGATGACTGCTGTTTGGGCCGGATCTGCGCTGTTTGCGGCAAGTCTGGCGCCGTTGGTTCCCTGGACGGTTCGTAACTGGCGCACATTCCATGTGTTTCAGCCGCTGGCGCCACGTTATGCCAATGATCCGGGTGAATTCGTGTCCCAAGGTTTCAACCGCTGGGTGAAGACGTGGACCGTGGAATTTGTTTCCGTGTCGGAGGTGTACTGGAAAGTCGACGGCGAAAGCGTAGATTTTTCTCTTCTGCCGGAGCGCGCCTTCGACTCGCGCCACGAGTATGAAGCCACGCAAGACCTCATCAACCGCTACAACCAGCAACTGTACATCGATCGCGATCTCGACGCGGGGTTTGCTCAACTGGCTCAGGAGCGTATCCGGCACAATCCTTTTCGCTACTATGTCTGGCTGCCGGCTCTGCGCATTGACGACATATGGCTGCGTCCTCGGACGGAAATGTTGCCGATCGAGGCACGATGGTGGGAATTCCGCGGTCATCCCCAGGAGAGCGTGTTCGCCTTGGCGTGGGCAGGGATCAATCTGTTCTACCTTCTGGCAGCGTTCCGAGGCTGGCTAAACTGGCAGCTTGGCTTGTCGGGCGCGATGCTGATCGCGTTCGTGGTGCTGCGCTCTTTGTTCCTTGGAACGTTGGAGAACCCGGAGCCGCGTTACGTGCTGGAATGTTTCCCCGCGCTGCTGGCGCTTGCAAGCGGTGCGTTTGCGCGGCCGCCCAAGGCCTAGCTCCCGATGTCGGTAGGGTGGTTCGGCCGCCATTAGAGAGAAGCTCAGTGACGCTTCGCCTTGAGTTCCTGCATGCGGGCGATCAGTGCCCGGACTTCGCCTGCCTGCGCCGATTGCGGATCATTTTCAAGATAAGTGTTGAAAGCGGTGATGGATTTGTCAAAATCTCCGGTGCGCGCATAGAGCTTGCCGAGGTAAAGCTCGACCATATTCTTGTCCGCATGCGGAGACTTCGCGGCAAGGTCAAGCTCCTTGGCGGCTTCCTTAAACTGGTCGGTTTCAACCAAAGCAATCCCCAGGTGCTCGTGGGCTGCCACCAGACCGGGTTCCAGCCGTACCGACTCGCGCAGAGGCGCAATAGCGTCTGCGTATCTTCCCGCGCGATTGAGGGTAATGCCGAGGTTCAATAAGGCATGCAGAGACTTCGGATCGAGCTCCAGGGCTTGCCGCAAGGCCTGCTCAGCTTCCTGATAATTCTTCTTGGCCATGAGCAAGACACCCAGGTCGTTGAGTGGGGCAGCGTATTTCGGGTCGGCGGCAATAGCTTCACGCAGAAGACGCTCTGCGGCGTCCTTATGCTTTTTGCTGATTTCTTTCAAGGCGCGTTCGTAGAGGGCCATGGCTTTGGGATCGGCCTTGTAGCCCGAAGCCGCCGAGACTGTAGGTGCGGAAGTGATGACCTTGACAGGCAGTGGCCTGAGTGTCATGCGCACAACTTGCTCATAGGCAGGCGTGAAGTTGTACCTTGAGTCGCCATACCTTGCGCCATCGCTGTCTACCGAGATGGTGTAAGAAATGCGATTGTTCAGGCGTTCAAGGACAAATCTGCCGTTGGAATCGCTGTAGCGGATTTCGTTTACCCGGCCATCGTCGCTTGTGAGGTAAAACCGGATGGTGGCACTCGGGAAGTCCCCGTTCGGAAGAATGATCTGGCCCCGCACGTCCACCTGCGCAAGGGCCCGTGGTGTAACAAACGATAGAGAGCCGATGACACACAAAAGGATGATGGTCAGTTTAGTGGCGCGAGGTTTTTCCATCGTACACTCCATGAAGCCTTCAGCCCTTGGAGCGTGACGCCAGGCAAATCAGTAGACGATCTGCCCGTTCAGCGTCATCTTATCCACGTTGAACTCCCTGAAGACTCGTGTGTCGGTCGATGAAGTCGTGACTCTACCCTGGGAATCCACACTGCCCACCGACGGAACCATAAACTCCACGCTGATCTTTTTGTCCCCTGGTTCGAGCAACGGCTTGCCGTCCACCTGACGGGGAAAAATCAATTCGAATTCTTGGGCAGCCCCCTTCGGCGAAATAAGCCGTATCGGCGAGACTTTCTGCCCCTTGGGTCCATTGAGAAACGCCTCTTGCGGAACGGTTCCTTCCGGATAGTGGGTTTGCCAGTAGGTGGCAAGGTCGCGATTGTATTCCTGGACGTTGGATCCATAGATGACGTGGACAACAATCACATCGTCGTAGGTTCTATTTAGAAATCCCTCGGTTTGCTTTTCCATGTCCTTTTGCTTCGGAGGCTCCAGGCGGTCGTACCCGCTGGCAATCAGTGCCTGGCGAACAACGGCCTCCCGTATGGGAAGCGCCGAACGGAACTGCATCAAGTAATACACCTCCAGCTCCGATTCTGAACCCACGCCGCTTGTTCCTCGGGTACGCGTTGCGAAATTCGCAGTCTTGGCATTGGATTCACTCCAACGTTGCGCCCAAGGCGATTCTTCCAGGACCTTTTTGCAGTCGTCCTTAGACCACTGTTTCCAGTCTTTCTTGACCCAAGGTCCCTGTGCAAAGCTTGCCGTCGCCAGAACGAGGGCGACAAAAGATAGAAATGCAGTTCTCATGAATGTTCCCATCCTTGAAAGCCGATGCGGACCGGAAGATACGCTGGCTGGAAAGGTTTTGTCAACTCCTCCGGCACAAAACGGAGGTGCCGGGGCCGACACCGGAACTCGACCATTCGGACCACAGCCTTGCTAAAAGATGCCGGGGGTGGCATAACCACCCCCGGGTTTCGAAAATCCAGTTAATGGTAAACAACTAGAAGTTAATACGAACCACCAACTGAATGATGCGTCCTCCGTTGTCGTCCGTCGTGTTGGCATCGCGGAATGCATTCGTGATTCTGCCAAACGTGGTTGACGAAACGGCAGCTGTGGGTACCGAGGTCGCCTCATCTCCGGGGAAGAAGAAGTTGACGTTGTTGAAAGCATTCAGCGCTTCCACCCGGAATTCAAAATTCACTTTTTCCGTGATGGGCGTCTTCTTGCCCAAGCTGATGTCAGCCCTGTAGAAGGATGGGCCAGTCAGAAACAGTCTCTGGCACAGCGCTCCAGGTGTGTTGCATGCCTGAATCGTGTTGGAGATAAGGGTCCCGTTATCGTTGACCATGCTGGACGGGAAATACACGACCGTACCAGAAGGCGTAACTCGGGGGCTCAACATGCCTTGTAGTTGGCTGGGAGTGATTCCGTTCAATATCACGCCAGGATCATTCTGGTTGGTAGTGCCGCCCAAACCGCTGGTTAGCAGAAAGACACGGCCTGACTGCCAACGATGGATGGAGCTGATCTGCCAGCCTCCGATGACACGGTTCAGGAATCCGTTGCCCGTCGACCAGCGATGGCCGGGGCCGAAAGGCAGCTCGTAGATCCCATCCGCCTTAAAGACATGACGCAGGTCCCAAGGCGAGATGCCTTTATCATGACCCTGGTCACGCAGCGAGGTGAATCCGGCGAAGCCTAGCGAGCTATCGGCGAAGTTGTTGGTGAGAGATTTCGAGAACGAGTAGTTCGCGCTGAGCTGTAGACCCTTGGCCATCCGCCGGCGCACTTCGACTTGAGCTGCATTGTAAGTCGACTGCGAGCCGTTGTAGGTGCGGAAAGCACCGCTGGTTGCCCATGGGTTGGCGACGAAGAAGTTAACCGGGAACGCGCCCACTATACCAGGCGCGCAAGTCCCGACGGGAAACGCGTTGCTCCCCGCAAGGTTGCACATGAAGCCGCTGTTGAATGCCAAGGTGTTGGCAAACGCCCCTGCAGTGCCGCCATTCAGAAAGCCGGTGAAGGTGCCGCTCCTGAAATTGGATGAAGTCGCCGGGCCGAACGCCGCGGTCAGGATTGGTAGCGCCACCTGATTGGCAAGACCCCAATTGGCGAAATTATTGACGGTCTGGTTAGCAGGTAGGACGCCTGCAGCCCCTTGAGCCGTTAAACAAGCCGCTGAGTTTGCCCGGCAAATGGCCATATTGTTGTTGGCATGATTGAACTCATTGAGGAAACCATTCTCGAAGATGTTAACCTCGTTGAGGTTGTCCTGACGCCAGAGACCGGTCGCGTGGTTGGCAACATAGCGAATCTCCAGAACTGTGTCCTTTCCCAATTCTCTTTGGATACCAGCCGACCAGGATTGCACTCTGGGTGTCCTTAGGTTGGGATCAAACGCGTTTACAGTCTGCCCGGTAAACGGCACGAGCGGGACAGTACCCGTGGCTGCGAAGCTGCTCGGGTTTGTGGTGAGAGTTTGCAGAGACCCGCCAAGCAACTGGTTCAGGGTCAAGCAGCCGCCGTCGTAATGGCCGGAGGTCGCCGCTGTGGCGCAGCTTGGGGCTGCCACCGGGATGGCGGAGATGGTCCCGTCGATACCTGGGTTCGCGGTTGCAATGCTCAGGAAGTTGTTGAAGCCCTCGCGCGTGTAGGAAATTGAGTATCCGGCGCGGAAGACCGTTCTGCCGCCTCCCGGCAACAGGGTCTTGAGCAGCGGAATTTTGAGGTCGGGCTGCCACGCCAGACCCAGGCTGGGCGCAAAGTCCGACATATCGGTGTTGTACCAGGCCTTCCCGTTGTTCAGTTGGAAAGTCGAGGGCGTGCCGGCCAGGTTTCCGGGTTGGAAAAGGTTGTTGAGTCCGGATTGACCCCACACGCCAGCCAAACCGTTTGTCAGGGAGAAGGTCTCGTTCAACGTGTCATAGGGCGCGCCCTGGTACTCCCAGCGCAGCCCGTAGGTGACTGTGAGGTTTGGCCGCATGCGCCAGGAATCTTGTCCGAAGAACCCGAACTCGTGCTGCTTGCCCGCCTGCTGGTTGGGCGATTGCGGAACATACTGCTGATTCGCCGGATTCACGGAAATGGTTCCCGCGTAGCTGCTGATGTGTCCAGTCAGCGCGGCATAGAGTTGCCCGAGGGCAGTTAATTGGGTTGTACCGAGTGCAGTGATCGAGGTGATCCCCGGAAAGTTGGCTGCGGAGCTAAGCGCTCCGTTTGCAGGATCGGAGGTCACCAAACCGATGTTGGCGGTCTGCACCAACCGTCCACCATTCAGGAACTGATGGAAGCGGATCTCGGTGACGTCTCCGCCAAAACTGAAGTTGTGCCTGCCCTTGGACCAGCTAAGGTTGTCCGTGATGGTGCCGAGCGGCGTGTTACGCGCCTGGGTATTGTAAGCAAGAAATGGCTGGAAATTAGCGGCAGCCACGGCTCCTGGGAAAAGCCCGGCGTTCAGCACAGGGCGAACAGGAATGTTGCCGAGGTTGGTGGCCGCGGTTGGATAATAGGATGCGGTTTCATCGGGGAAGAAAGCCACCAACGCGGTTTGGAACCCGAAGCGCACCTCATTGCTCATAGTCGCGCCGATGTTCCTGCGCCAAGCCGCCGTCCACTGGTTGCGGTTCGAGATCTGGCTACCCAGCTGTTTGCTGAGCGGACCGGATGGCAGGAACGGATTGGCGTTGTTCAGAAAGTCTGGCGAGGAGCTGAAATGCGAGTAATGGTAGATGGCGCTGATCTGGTCGTTCTTCGTGACGTTCCAGTCTAGACGGACATCGGGGAACCGGCGCGGGCCGGAATTGCCCGCCTGATTGAAGACCGCGTTGTCAAGCCAGGGATTGAATATCCCGCTGCTGGAAACACCAGTCATGGTACGGGCTCCCTGGGTATTGGCAATCATCGCCGCAGTAGCAGGATCCAACGCAAGCGTATTAAACGGAGCTGGCAACTTGGCCGCGGCAAATGCCGCCAGGTTAACGGTACACGCCGCGCCGCCGTTGTTGCGCGGGCTGGATGCCACGCAGGTCGTATAACCGTTCCCCACCTGCAGGCCATTGGTCGCATACGTGAACAAACCATTGGCAGCATCCGTTGTCAGGATCTGACGCGTGAACGAGCGAGATTGCGGGCTCGTATAGTTGTCGATATCGGCGAAGAAGAAGACTTTGTCTTTCCAGAGCGGGCCGCCGAGCTTGCCGCCGAACTGGTTCAAGCGCTGCACCTGGCGCGGCACGCCGGCCAGATTGTTGAAATAGTAGTTGGAATTGAGCCAGTCGTTGCGGATATACCACCACCCGCCGCCGTGGAAGGCGTTACCGCCGCGCTGGGTCTCCATCTTGATCTGGACCGCGCCCTGGGAAGCATCCTGGGCGGAGTTGGCTGCGGTGGAGATGCTGAATTCCTGAACCGCATCCACGCTGGGACGGGTGATGGTGAAGAAGCCGTCATTGGACTTCAGGAGGTTGTCCTGGGCGTTGATTCCGTCATAGGTGATGTTGATCGAGCCTTTGGGAAGGCCGTCGAAGGAAGTCTGACGCGCGCGTCCTGTCGTCGCCGCGCCGGGCATCAAGGTCGCCAAATCCAGCGCGCTGCGCGAGGTGAAAGGCAGCTCAGTAATGGAGCGTCCGGTGATGGAAGTCCCAACCGTGGGTGAATCAGTCTCGATAACCTCTGCCCCCGCCGTTACCTCGACGGACTCCGTCGCAGCACCAAGCGTAAGCTTTGCCGTAAGGGTATAGGTTTCGCTGACGATAATGTTGACATCCCTGTACGTGGCCGTCTTGAACTGAGCCTTGGTGATGGTCAGCGTGTAGGAGCCGGCGTTCAGGTTGCCGATCAAGAACTCACCCGTGGTGCCAGACTCTGTCGAATATGCGGTGGCCGTCGCGTTGTCAGTAGCTGTAACGTGCGCACCCGCGATCCGCGCGCCCGAGGGATCGACTACTGTACCCCGCAACGTTCCCGTCGGTGCCTGCCCCATGAGTGGGATAGCAACCAACAACATCACGAGGGACCCTAACAACGTAGCAAGAGAATACTGTTTTCTTGTATTCATCCTCTTCTCTCTCCATTTTTTGAGTTGGTTGTCCAATGACGACAGAGGGGTAAGCGAGGCCCCCTAATACAGTAATCCCCCCTGAATTCTTTTCTCCTGGTTTTGCTGGCCGCAATCAGAGTTCCACAATTAAGCTGTTTTAGAATCAATTAATTACAGCCGTTGCGGAAATTAATTATTTCTAAATCCGTATTTTGTAGCTCACGAGATTCCAAATTTGGAATGAATTACATTCATTGTCACTGCTTGTGACTCCTTGAAGGCTCGACCGAAAGAAGGACAAAAGAACCGCAAGCGCACTTCACGAACTTAAGGCATGGACCAATTGCAATCTTAAAATCGGCGCTCCGGTTTCCGGACTCCGGCACACTGAAAAGCGGCCCATAAGAACAAAAGCACGGATCGCTTCTCGAGCGCGGCCAGCTTCTTGAAGAGCTCGCAAATGGCTGGGCGGTTATAAGAGGCTGCGTCGGGTGCGTGTGCTGCGCGCGAAATAATCGAAGAACCACCGCGCATCCGTATTGACGCTGCGGCGATGTGCCCCATCGCTCCATCAGATTGTTGATGTTGAGTGGCGACTGATTGTTCCAACTTGGTCTATCGCGGAAAGCTTCTACTGCTTCCTGAAGCTGCGATTCTCGCCGCCCTGTTTCGTATGTTGATCGAAACGTGATTGCGTCCGCACGCCGCGGCGAGCAAGGCGGATCGCTGGATGCTGATGCTAGGGTGGCGGACCAGTTTCAGTCTTAAAACTGACCCACGACGCTTCGAAACACTTGACAAGGAAAACCACAGGCTTACAATACCGGGAATTCGCGAGCCGGCGTCTCGGCATCTCGTCAACGGCGCCATGGTGCGAATATGACAGCAATCCAGAACAACCCCATCGCGAACTTTCCCGAAAAGTCTATGGAGCAAAGCTGCAAGCACACGCGTGTGCGGGTCGTGGCCCGCGAAGAAGACGTAGAATTTGTAGAATGCCAGGAATGCGGCGATGTCTTTGAAGCCAGCGAGTTCAGAGACATGGCCATCGAAGAGAACATTCGGCCGGAAGAAGCCTGACAGCTTTTCTTCTCTTCGAGGGCTCCGCAAGCCCCTTCCACTCCGCTCAGGGTGCTTCGCCGTCTCACCCCAGCAAGCCAAACCCGGGCTTGCCGGGGCCCCGCCCTCGCGCTGCGGTCCCCGCCGCTGGCGGGCTCTCTCCACGCGCTCACCCGCCGTTCGCGGTCTTTGGCATCATGAGTCCGACAGCCACGGCAACCGACCGCTTATCCGGTGGTGACTCCTAGCCGCGGTCTTTTAGAGGCTTTACAGCGCCCACGAGGCTTCCGCGGAAAAATCCGCGCCGGCAAAATCTTGGGCCAGGAATTTCGGATACGCGGCCGCTGCGATCATGGCGGCATTGTCGGTGGAGAGCTGGCGCGAGGGAAAGTACACGGGCAGTCCTTCCTGCGCTCCTCGCATTTCAAATTTCTCCCGCAACTCGCTGTTGGCGGCGACTCCGCCGGTAACAAACAACGTGCGGGCCTCCCGTGCACGGGCCGCTCTCAGTGTTTTTTCCACCAGGTCGTCGACCACGGCGCGCTGGAAGGAAGCGATAAGACCCAAAGTTTTCTGGTCGCAGAGGGGCAGGACGTCGGCGGCCTTGGGCCTGGATAGTTTTCCCATCGCACGCCGCCGCGACTCAATCGAGCTGCTCATCTTCTCAGTCTGGACGTAGCGCAGCACTGCGGTTTTGATTCCGCTGAAGGAAAAATCAAACTCTGTCTGCTTGTCTCGAGGCGTTCCGCGGTTCGGGTGCTTGATCTGGGATAGCCCAAACTTCACTGATTGCGGGTCACCGTGTTTCGCCAGGGCGTCGATGATCGGCCCGCCCGGGTAACTGAGCCCCAGCAGCTTGGCAACCTTGTCGTAGGCTTCGCCGGCAGCATCGTCGCGCGTGCGCCCGATGTTCTCGTATTTCCACCCGTGGTCGGCGTCTTCTCTTCGAGGGCTCCGCAACGCATCGCCGCTGCGCCCTCGCCCTTCGTTCGCCCGCCACTGGCGGGCTCTCTCCGCGCTCACCCGTTCAGCCAGAAACAGATGCGTGTGCCCGCCGGAGACCACCAGCGCCAGCACCGGAAACTCGATCTCGAAATCTCCCTTTTGTTTTTCTTCGAGCAGCACAGAGTGAATATGCCCTTCCAGATGGTTGACGGTGATCAGCGGCTTTCCCAACGCGTACGCCAGCGCTTTAGCGTAACTGATTCCGACCAGCAAAGCCCCGGCCAGGCCCGGGCCGCGCGTCACCGCGATGGCATCGATCGATTGGTAGCTTTGGCCGGCTTCGGCCAGCGCCTGGCGAACCACCGGAACAATGGCCCGTAAATGCTCGCGGGAAGCCAGTTCGGGAACCACGCCGCCGTAGGGCTGGTGCGTGGCGATCTGCGACGAGACGACGTTCGAGAGCAGCCGCTCCCCGGAACGGACTACCGCAGCTGCGGTCTCGTCGCAGCTGGTTTCAATGCCGAGAATGCAGCCATCGTGCATAGATCTATATTATCTAAGTAGTGCAGGCACCTGAGTCTTGGCGGCGAGAGGGTGGAGCTGGGCTTTAGCCCTGAGGCATGCTGACCTCAGCGGCCAAAGCCATCGTTGTGAATCTTGTTTACCGCAGGCCTGAAGGCCTGCTCCACCCAGAGCAGCCGACTTTTCGGCTTTCTTGCACAAGTGTCCGATGAACCTCTCGTCTCCCAAAGCGCAGCAGGCCACGCGCATCGTCGAGACGCTGCGCCACCATGGCCACTCGGCGTATCTCGCCGGCGGTTGCGTGCGTGACCTGATTCTCGGCCGCGTGCCCGCCGACTATGATGTCGCGACCTCGGCCACTCCCGACGAGGTTATGCGCCTCTTCCCACAGACGTACGCGGTGGGGGCGCAGTTCGGCGTGGTGCTGGTTCCTATCCGCCGTGACGGCCCGGAGGGCGAACGCGACAACTACTCCGTCGAGGTCGCAACCTTCCGCAGCGATGGTGCGTACTCTGACGGCCGCCATCCCGACCAGGTCCAGTTCAGCAAGGAAGCCCGCCTTGACGTGCAGCGCCGCGACTTCACGATCAATGGCCTTTTGCTCGATCCAGTAGGACCGGAAGTCCTGGACTTTGTCGGCGGGCGCGATGATCTCGAGCGCGGCATCATCCGCACCATCGGCAACCCGCACCAGCGTTTTACCGAAGACAAGCTGCGTTTGCTGCGAGCCGTGCGTTTCGCCGCTCGCTTCGGCTATGCGATCGAAGAAAAAACTCTCGCCGCAATCCGCGAACTCGCTCCGCAGATCCACCAGGTCAGCCGCGAGCGCATCCGGGATGAAATTCTCAAAATGCTCACCGAAGGCCGCGCCCGCCAGGCCTTCGAGTTGCTGGACCAAACCAACCTGCTGGAGCAGGTGTTGCCGGAAGTCAAGAAGATGCAAGGCGTCGAGCAGCCACCGCAGTTTCATCCCGAGGGCGACGTCTGGGTGCACACGCTCATGCTGCTGGAAGGCTTGCCGCCCAACTGCTCGCGGACTCTTGCTCTCGGCGCGCTGCTGCACGATGTGGGCAAGCCGCCGACCTTTCGCCGCGCGGCCGACCGCATCCGCTTTGACCAGCACGATGAAGTCGGCACCACCATGGCTGCCGAAATCTGCCGCCGCTTTCGCTTATCGAACGAGGAAACCGATCAGGTCTGCGCGCTGGTGGCCAACCATATGCGCTTCGCCAATATCACCCGCATGAAGGATTCCACTCTGAAGCGCTTCTTCCGCCTTCCCCGGTTCGAAGAACACCTGGAGCTGCATCGTTTGGACTGCATGGGCAGTCATCGCGGGCTCGACCTCTACAACTTCGCCCAGGAAAAACTGCGCAGCCTGCCGCCTGAGCAGATCCGCCCCGTACCCCTCATCACGGGCGACGACCTGATTGCCGCCGGCTACCAGCCCGGACGGCAGTTCAAGGCATGGCTGACCGCTGTGGAAGACGCCCAGCTCGAAGGATCCATCGGCACCAAAGAAGAGGCTCTGGCCCTGGTGCGACATAAGGCCGAATCAGGCGTGTAAACTACTGAGCCGTCAAGTTTAACCTTTGAAGCTTGGCTCTAGCTCAACCCCCTCCAGTTCTCAAATCACGAAGGGCCGCTGGCGGGCATCAACAGCAACGAACCGGTTACTGTCGTTATCTTTTTCGCCTTCACCCCTGCGCCTATGATGTCCGCACTTTGGGTTCCAGGCCAGGCAAGGAGAAGTCAGTACCATTCCTGTGTCCGAGTCGAGCCAACACCCCAGCTCGGTGCGAGAACCCGCCAGCTTCATGGGCCACTCAAGGCGACGCCCGGTAACGACAAGGAGAAATCTTCCTGTGAAGAAGAACCTGATTGGAAGTTCGATGCTTGTTTGGCTGTTGATCGTGTCTCTCACGCTGGTCCTACCGGCGCAACAGGCCATCTCGTTGGTGGGCTGTGGTTCTTCGATTCCTGCCCCGCTGTACACCGCGTGGGGTGAAGCATACTCGAGCCGCACTCCCCAGATCCAAGTCAAGTATCTGCCGCTTGGGTCCGGCGAGGGGATCAGGCAGATCACAGCGGGTTCAGCCGACTTCGCGGCGAGTGAGATACCCATTTCCGATAAAGAAGTGAAGGCCAGCGGCAAGACCATTTACCAGGTCCCGCTTTTCCTGACCGCAGTGGTTCCCATCTACAACGTCCCCGGCGTAAGCCAGAGGCTGCGTTTTTCGGGCAAAGTTCTTGCCGACATGTTCCTTGGCGACGTGAAATACTGGGACCATCCGGAACTGGTGAAGTTGAATCCCGGCGCGCAACTGCCGCACCTCGCTATCACCACCGTGCATCGCGAGCCCGCCAAGGGCACCACGTATCTGTTTACAGATTTTCTTTCCAAGAGCAGTCCTGCGTTTCGCGCGAAGATCGGCACTGACCACTCCCCGAATTGGCCCTCCGGGATCACCGCACAAGGCGGCTCAAATCTGGTGAAGATGGTGAGCGAGACGCCGGGCGGCATTGGTTACGCGGAATTGAACGTAGCCAAAGGCGGCGCGGTCAGCATGGGCCTAGTCCAGAATGCCAGCGGGGCATTTGTTGAAGCTTCTCCGGAAAGCGCGGCGGCGGCCTGCCCGCAAAACCCGAAAGGCGATTTCCGCGTTTCGCTGACGAACATGCCAGGCGAACACGTATATCCGATTACGGGATTCAGCTGGATGTTCGTGACCGCGGAAAGCATGTCGGCCTCACGGTCGCAGGCGTTGCGCGGCTTTTTGAAGTATGTTTTCACTGACGGCCAATCGATGCTCGCCGCACGCGGCCATTTGCCGCTGCCACCGCGGATGGTGGCTTCCGTGATTGACACGTTGCAGTTGCAATAACCAGCCCTTGGTGAGGCAATCGTCACCGGTTGCCTCACTCCTTGACTTCTGACTTCCTACTGAGATTGATAGCTCCATCCGCACTTGGGGCAGCGCCTGTCGCGGGCTGGAATGCTCGCGCCGCAGCTTAGGCAACTGATGGGCTCGGCAGGCGTATTGGGCTCCGCAGGCTCATCGGATACCGTATATCCAAAGCCTTCGGGCGGATGGTCACTGGCCCAATACACGCTGCTGAACATGCTGGTCTTGCAGCTGGCTTCAACCGGCTTGCCGTGTCGGCTGGTATAGCGGACGTCATAGATGCGGTCAATACTTCCCCACCAGCCCTTGCCGAACGGGCTCCACTTAATCGAGATCAATTTGCCGCCGCTCCGTCCCACCTGGTCGCGGATTCGTTCGCGGTCGAGGCCATCCGCGATCCAGCGGGCAATCGCTACAAGGACAACCACGACAACAGAAAAGATTAGCTTGACGTATTCGCGTTCACTCATTGCTTGTCTGCGAGTCTACAACCCACATCCACCAATAATGCTCATGGCTTTATGCCGTACGGTCCTCTTGTCTAGAGCACAACGTTTATAGCGCAGCTTCGGCCAGTTCAACTGGAACGTCGGCTGAAGTCGGCTGTGGCGGGTTGGAGAAGGCCAACACGCCATCGTCAACCGGCGCCCACCTTAGCGTGATGAAATCGCGGATGTAGTTCTGGTAAACGCGCCACGGTGACCTTGATCCCTGCTTCGGCCAGCTCACCAAGGCGCGTTCGATGTAGCCGGGCGAGAACCTCTCAACGAAGGGTGCCGCTGCGGTTTCGCCGCGGTTCAGCGGCATGGCTTGGCGGGCGCCCTTCCGGTCCATGAAGTTCAGGAGGCGGCACACATAATTGCAGATCAAGTCGGCCTTCAGCGTCCATGACGCATTGATGTAGCCGAATACAGAGACAAGGTTGGGGACGCCCGACATCATCACGCCTTTGTAGGCGAGAGTCGCACCGGGATCAACTCGCTGTCCGTCGACGCAAAGCTCGATCCCGCCCAGAGCTTGCATCACCAAGCCGGTTGCGGTAACGATGACGTCGGCTTCCAGCTCCTTTCCCGATTTCAGCAGCAAACCTTTTTCCGCGAAGCTCTCAATCTGATCGGTGACTACACTGGCGCGGTTGGATTTGATGGCCTCAAACAAGTCGGCGTCCGGAACCAGACACAGCCGTTGGGTCCAGGGTCTGTAGGACGGCGCAAAATGCGTTTCCACATCGAAGTCCGGCCCTAAGTGTTCGCGCACCTTGCTGAGAAGGCCTCGCTTCACGAAATTCGGGAAGCGTTGCGAGAGCTGGTAGAAGTACATCATGAACAAGACGTTCTTCCAGCGGCTAAGCCGGTAGGCCCACGTTGTCGGGAGCACGTGCCGTAAGCCGTTGGCGATCCTGTCTTGCTCGGGCATCGAGATAATGTAGGTCGGTGAGCGCTGCAGCATGGTCACATGGGCCGCCGTCTTGGCCATCGCCGGGAGCAGCGTAACGGCCGTGGCCCCGCTGCCGATGATCACTACGCGTTTCCCAGCGTAGTCTAGGTCCTGCGGCCAAGCTTGTGGATGTACCATACGTCCCTGGAAGCGGCCCGCGTTGCAAAACTCCGGCAAGTAACCTGCGGAATAGCGGTAGTAACCCGCGCAAGAGAACAGAAAATTGCAGGTGAATGTGACGGGAACATCGCGGCCCTCTCCTGATTTGCGCACTGCCTCTACGGTCCACTTGGCTTCTTGGGAGGACCATGAAGCGCGCTTAATCTCATGCTGGAAGCGGATGTTGCGGTCGATGCCCTCGTCGCTTGCGGTGGCGGTAATGTAATCGCGAATGTCATCCCCGGGCGAAATCGCCTTGGGATGGGTCCAGGGTCGGAATGAGTAGCCCATGGTGAGCATGTCCGAATCGGAACGGATGCCGGGATAACGAAACAGATCCCAGGTACCTCCGATGCGCTCCCGCTGTTCGAGGATGACGTAGCTCTTCTTCGGGCAAAATTTCTGCAGGTGATGGGCAGCGTCGATGCCCGACAGTCCTGCCCCGATGATGAGCACGTCGAAATATTCCGAGGCCATTGGTTGCTCCCAAGGGCGGTTTTTGCATGGACATCATACAACGACGCCGTTAGCAGCGAGTTGTTCTGTGCTGAGTCGATGAACGCGCGGTCAGAGTCCCTGCCCGCGAATGATGCTCATGGGGTCGGGCGCGCCCTGGCCGGCAGGACGTCCTGCTCCGTTTTGGTCTTCGACTTTGTCGCATTCGCCGGGCGCAAGGAACAGGTTCTCTTCCAGGCCATGCTGACGGGTGTAGAGATCGTAGTAGCGCCCGTTGAGCGCCAGCAGTTCCTGATGTTTGCCCCGCTCCACGATCTTGCCGGCTTCGACTACCAGGATCTGGTCGGCCTGACGGATGGTAGAGAGGCGGTGCGCGATCACGAATGTGGTGCGTCCTTGCATCAGGTACTTCAGGCCTTGCTGGATGTAGGCTTCCGATTCGGAGTCGAGGCTGGAAGTGGCTTCGTCGAGAATCAAGATGCGGGGATCGGCCAGCACGGCGCGGGCGATCGAGACCCGCTGCTTCTGCCCTCCCGAAAGCTTCACGCCGCGTTCGCCGATGATGGTGTCACTTTTGTCGGCGAAGCGCTCCGCGAATTCATCCACGTGAGCAATGCGGCAGGCTTCCATGATCTGCTCTTCCGTCGCGTCGGGCCGCGAGAAAGCAATGTTCTCGCGAATGCTGCCGTCAAACAGAAACGAATCCTGCAACACGACGCCCAGGGCACTGCGGTACGAATCCAAGCGCACGTGGCTCAGGTCTACGCCGTCGACCAGCACGCGGCCAACAGTGGGTTTATAGAACGCAGCTACCAGGCCGATGATCGTAGACTTGCCCGATCCCGACGATCCCACCAACGCGGTCACGCTGCCGGGTTGCGCCGTGAAACTCACGTCGTCGAGCACCGGTTTCCCCGGTTCGTAAGCAAAGTCCACGTGATCGAAGACGATTTCGCCGTTCACCGGCGGGAGCACGATGCTGCGCTCCGGGTCGAGGTCTTCGCGATTTTGTTCCAGCACCTCCCGCGTGCGGTCGAGTCCGGCGAGAGCTTCGGTGATCTGAGTACCGATGCTGGCGATCTGGGCCACGGGTGCCACCATGAAGCCCATGAGCGCCGTGTACATGATGAGGCCTCCGCGCGTCATATGACCCGCAAGGATCTGCATCGCCCCGTTGTACATGATGATCGAGCTCACGATCCCGAGCATCACCACCGAGGAGAGCCCCATGAGGGAGGTTGCCGTGAGGGTCTTGAAGACGTTTTGCAGCAATCGCAGTGCACCGGCGGCGAAAACGGAGGCTTCGCGTTCCTCCGCATGGTAGCCCTTGACCACACGGACACCACCGAGAGACTCGGTCAGGCGCCCCATGACCTCGGCGCTAATTTTGCCCCGCTCGCGAAAAATAGGCCGGATGGTCTTGAAGGCCCGCGCGAAGGCTACCATCAGTACCAGCAAGAAGCCGAGGGCGATCAGGGTCATGCGGGCGTTGACCTTCAGCAGAATGCCCAGGGCGAGCGCCGCGGTAAGGATGCCACCGCAGAACTCCACCAGGCCGGTGCCGATCAGGTTGCGTACGCCTTCCACGTCCGTCATGATGCGCGAAACCAGCCCGCCGGTCTTGTTCGCGTCGTAGTAACCGAGGGGTAGCCTGCCGATGTGGGCTTGCACGCGGCGCCTGAGTTCGGTGATCGCCCGCTGGCCTTCTTTGGAGATCAGCTGCGTCAAGGAAAAGCTGGTTATGCCCTGAATGATGGTGGCGCCGACCACGGCGCCCACCAAATACAGCAGCAGGTCCGGGCGATGCTTGTCGATCACCGTGTCAAACAGAAACTTGCTCGACACTGGTAACACCAGGCCGCAGACACGACCAATGAGTACAAGCAAAAAACTGAACGCCAGCAACCCGCGCCGCGGTCGCACCAGCTCCTTGATCATCGGCCAGGCAGATTTGAACTGCTCCAACGAGGACTTCTTCTTCGCGGTACTTGCTGTCTTATTGTCGGTTACAACGGCCAAGGCACACCTTCTAGGTGGGGGAACTCTAACTAGATTACAGGACGAGAGCACACGGTTCTAAATTTCTCGAGTCTTTTCGAAGAAAACTGACGTCCTTGAATCGGCGGATTGACTTGTCTACCAGGGGAAGAGCAGCATATTCCGGATTGGAGGAATCTATGGGCAGAAAGATACTGGCAGGCATCTTAGGAGGAATCGCTTTCTTCGCTTGGTCAAGTCTGGCGCACGTTGTATTGCCACTCGGGCAGACCGGCACTCAACCGATGCCCAATGAACAGGCTGTGGTGGATAGCATGAAGGCCAACATCACGGCGGACGGATTCTATTTCTTCCCCACAAACGGCTTGCCGCAGAATGCGACTCAATCGCAGAGGATGGCGGCGATGCAGGAACTGGCGTCCAAGCACTATGCCGGCCCAGGTGGAATTCTGATCTACCATCCGGTTCAATCCATGGCTCTCAAGCCAAGCCAACTGCTTACTGAGGCAGGAACCAATATTTTGCAGGTCTTACTGGCAGTGTTTCTCCTCGGCCAGACCAGCCTGACCAGCTTTGGTGCGCGCTGGCGCTTTATCACGATTGCAGGAGCGCTCGCCGCCATCAGCACCAATATTTCGTACTGGACCTTTTACGGTTTCCCCAGCAACTACACGTTGGCGTACATGAGCATCATCTTTGTGGGCTTTGTGTGTGCGGGCCTGGTGGCAGCGGCGATCATGAAACCCGGTGCCGGTATGCAGCTTGCGAAGGCAGCAGGGGCATAACCACAGCTGGAGGCCGGCTTATGCCTATGCAATACGAATACACCGCAATTCCTGAAGCTGCCGTCCCGCGCGCTTCCCACGCGGTCTTTCAGCACCTGCTCGACACCTACGCCAGCGAGACCAGCAAAGTCGTGAGCGTGTGGCGGTGTTTTGCGCCAGAGGACACGAGCTTCAAGCCGGCGGAGCGCTCCGCGAGCGTGCTCGACATCATGAAGCACCAGCTCTTGTCCGAGCGCCGTTTCTTCGCCGAGTTCATCGGACTGCCCGGCGAGCCGGAGGCGGCGGCCGTACTGCCTGCGGAATTAACGCCTTCGGCTTTTTGGCGCCGCGATGAAGAACTCGCCAAGCCGCGGCTCGAGCGCATGGCGGCGCTCGACGCGGCCTGGTGGCTGGAGATAGTCCCATTCTTTGATGTCCGCCGCCAACGCATTTGGGTCTTTTGGCGGCGGGTGCTTCATACCGCGCATCATCGCACGCAGCTCAGCGTTTATCTCCGGCTCCTGGGGAAGAAAGTTCCCTCAAACTACGGCCCCACGGCAGATGTGACCTGGCAGGGAGCCGATCCCACGCGCAGCGTGGACGCCGCGGGACGAAAATAGCTTCGCTAAGTCTGTCATCCCGACCGGAGCGCCACGTGAATGTGTTCCGCACGCAAGTCAGTGGCGCGGAGTGGAGGGACCCCGACGGATTTTCCTCGGCCATACAGATGCAAGGCGTTCTCCCCAGATATCGAAGTCACAATCGATGGACGCCAGAAGGACGATTTTATCGAGGGTCGGCGCGGGTTTTGCTTCCTGCCCAATCCAGCAGTCTCCTGGTGGAGCGATCGTAGCGGCCCAACCTTAATTTCGTAAGAATTCCCTGTGGCACTATGGCCAAATACGACTGTTCGCGGTCCCTCCACTCCGCGCCTAAGGTTCCTCATGGAGAAAAGTAGCAGCGGCGCTACGGTCGGGATGACAGACTTTAATAGAATCTTCAATAGAATCGAGGAGGGGCCTCGGATCGAGCGCGAAACGCTTGGATACATAAGTAGTTAGGAGAACACCCGCAGTCAATTTGCAAGAAAGGCAGGAAAAATCCTGGAAGAAATTCTCCAATCCGCGCAATGGAAGGTAGGAGCTGTAAAGGCGAGACGAAGTCCAGCCATGGCAGAACGCTTGAGCGACGACCAGGAGTTGCTGCGGCAGCTCGCCAAGGGGAACGAAGACGCGTTCCGGACTTTGTATGAGCGGTACCAGGGCCGCATCTACCGTTTTGCGTTGCACATGAGCGGCAATCCCGCCACCGGCGAAGAGACGACGCAGGAAGTTTTTCTAGCGTTGATGGGAAAGCCCAAGGCCTATGATCCCGCCAAGGGCTCGCTTGCCGGCTATCTCTTCGGGATGGCGCGTAACATCACGCGGCGCGCGATGCGGGAAACGGCGGACGATATTTCGCTGGACGAGGAGACGGAAAGGGACGAGTTCGCTGTGGCCGGCGACCTGGACGTATTGGAAGAGTTGACGAACGGCGAGCTGCTGTCGGCGCTGCGGCAAGCGGTACTCACGTTACCGGAGCCCTACCGCGAAGCGGTGGTGCTTTGCGACCTGGAAGAGTTGAGTTACCAGGAAGCTGCGGAACTGCTGGAATGTGCGCCAGGAACAGTGGCTTCGCGTCTCAATCGGGCGCGGAGCATACTAAAGAAAAAATTGAGTGTGCAGAGAGCCAGAGAACAAAAGTGCGCGAC
>DATFQZ010000160.1:0-14575 GCA_035263765.1 Candidatus Angelobacter sp.
CGGACCTGCACGCCATTCTCGCACACCCGGGTGGTCACATCAATGAACGACAAAGGCAGCGGATGGCACATCGGTATCAGCTCTGAAGTTCGCTTGCCGGCGGTAATTCCCGCGATTCTAGCCACTTCCAAGGGGTTTCCCTTAGGATTCCGCGGCAGGGCGCGCAGGACTTCCGGTTTCATGGCAACAAAGGCGGAAGCCTCAGCTTCCCGGCGGGTGGCCGTTTTGGCCGAAACGTCCACCATGGTCGCGCGACCGGAGGAATCATAATGAGAGAGCCTGCGTTGCTTTACCGGTTTGAGTGGTTTTGCCATTCCGTCCTTGCGATCTCCGTAGAGACGTGGCACTGCCACGTCTCACCGCTTACGCTATCAAGACCTTCTCCCCGCGAGAATTTGCCGCGGACTTCACGGCAGGTCTTTTCTTCCTGACAATCATCGCCCGTTTGAGAGCGAGACGTGGCAGTGCCACGTCTCTACGAATTGCATTTTCGTCGCCCCGCTCATCCTCGCCACAGAATCGTGACCATCTCCCCGGCTGCGATCGTCTCCCTGTCCGGCGGAACTACAAGATAGCAATTGGCTCTTGCCGAAGCCAGCACGTCGCCCGAGCCCTGCCAAGGGACGACCGCGACTTGGGGATCATTCAGACCGCCCTCCAGCAATGCAGGCAGAAAGCGCGTCAAACCAGTCTTCGTTTTCACGTCTTTCTTCAACCGGGCATTGACTGAGGGCAACCGCGCTGCCTGTGCGCCACCGAGCGTCTGCAACACCGGCCGCGCGAACAAGTCAAAACAAACCATGGTGGAAACCGGGTTTCCCGGCAGGCCAAAGAAAGGAATGGCTTCGCGCCCCTCGCGGCTTCCTTCAAGCACCCCAGGATCGCGGGCAGCCCGGTTTCGTGCCGAGCCATTACCTTCGCGGGAAAACTTTACCTCGCCGAAGACCACGGGACGTCCTGGCTGAATCAGCGCGCCGGTAAAGAAGAATTCCGCGCCAAGTTTTGTGAGCGCCTGCTCCACCAGGTCGAACTTGCCCATGGAAACTCCGCCGGACAGCAACAGCATGTCAGCCTCGAGGCCGGCATGAATCAGAAAGGCCAGCTTGCGCGGCTCGTCGGGCGCCACCGGCAGACGCATGGCTTCGCCGCCGGCGGACTCTACCTGCGCCGCCAGTGAATAACTGTTGCTGTTGCGAATCTGAAACGGACCCGGAGTCTCGGAGATTTCCACGAGTTCATCTCCGGTGGCCAGAATGGCAACGCGCGGCTCGCGGTATACCCTGACTCTGGCTTTGCCGCAGGCAGCCGCCAGTGCTACCTGCGCCGCTGACAATCGCGCTCCGGGAGCCAGCACCGGCTGTCCGGCACGGACCTCGGCTCCCCGCGCCACCACGTTTTCCGCCCCGGTCACGGCGCGCTGGATTTCCACCTGGTCGCTTCCTGATGCTCGCGCCGTGTACTCCACCATCACTACTGCGTCCGCGCCTTCGGGAACAGCAGCCCCGGTCATGATCTCGACCGCCTGGCCGGGAGCCACGCGCCCGCTAAAAGCCGCGCCGGCCTGGATTTGGCCGATCACGCGTAGAGTCGCAGGAACAGTATGGAGATCGTCCGCCCGCACCGCATAGCCGTCACGCGTCGCGCGCGGGAACGGCGGGAAGTCGCGGTCGGCCAGGATGGGCTCGGCAAGGACGCGGCCCAAGCCGTCCAGCAGAGCGATCTCTTTGGTCTGCGGTGGCCCCAGGCGCCGGCAATATTCCAGCACGGTGGCGTAGGCCGCCTCAAAGCTCAGCACTCCGGCGGATTGTGCGACAGCGGTCATGTTGTCATTGACTAGATTAGGTTGGTGCCTCTCTGCCTGCCATGATAATAAACAAAGCCTGCGCCCAGCCGGTCACAAACATTGAAGTGAACTTAGGCCCTCAGGAAAAGATTTTCGGATATGCCGTGATGCAGCTGGCGTCGCGGATCGTTCGCCTTCGTGGTTGCAGTAAACAGGCCTCGGGCTGGCAGCCGGAAGCCGGCTTTAGGATCGCGCAGAGTGGAAGAGGAATCTGCGCGTCCCAAATGGTCAGCAAAAAAGCAGATTCCTCGTTTTGTTAGTTCTCAACCCTACCAGGCTCGCGTCAGCCCTTTGGTTTCGGCGGGAAGTCTTTGAACATCTTCTCCAGCGCCTTGTCGAGCTTCTCGGTGTTCTTCTCCGGTTTGGTGGAAAGCTGATCGGTGGCTGTTCCTCGGAAAAGCAGCTTCTTGGTGTGCGTGTTGAGGAGGTCCACCACCATTGTGCCCACATTTACGGTGTTCTCGTGGGTTTGCGCCATCCCGCCTCCCCAGCCCCAGCCGCCGCCGCTGTAAAAGGTGTCGAGCGACTTCTGCTGGTTTACGGCCCCGTGAATCGCCACCAGCACGTCGGCACTCGCCGCGTCCGGCGCCTGGGTCCATCCCTTAGCCGTGAGTTGAGAGACAATGTCCGCCTTCGCGCGCTCCTGTTGCAACTGATTGCCCCATGGCGTGGCGAACTCCACGGCGAATGTGTGCACCGAGGAAAAGTCAAAATTATGGTCGTAATCGGTGTTGACCTTCTGCGCGAAGGCCAGCGACGCGGTCAATAGCACCGCGATTGCAATTGCAAACTTGAACCTCATTGCGTCCTCCTTGAATTCTAAGAAGTCGTGGCGCAGCCGGGCTGCTGGGCCATGGTGTTGCCATGACTCCAGTTAGAAGCCATGCGGCCAGCCGCAAACGGCGGAAACTAAACGCATCCTTAACTCATTGGATGCGAGGCGACCGGCGCGTTCTGCGCGCTGTCCTTCAAGGGAGAATTTCGGGGTTCGTACCTACATCTCTCGCCAGAGTCTCTCGGCTTGCAGCTTCTCGGGCCAGGATTTCTGGTATGCTCCTGCCCATGGAAAACCGTTCTATCGGGGACGTAGGCGGGACCTCGGGGGGACTAGGCGAGTTTGTGCTAGGTCTGGTCATGGCGTGCATCGGTGGCTACCTGCTGACCAACCAGGTTAAGGTGATGAGCTCTTACTGGAGTTTCTGGGGCACCAATTCTTTCGGCATTACCCTGATCCCCATGCTGATCGGCGTGGGCATCCTGTTCTGGAAGGGACGCAGCGCCATCGGATGGCTGCTGACCATCGCCGGAGCACTGTTCATTCTGGCCGGCGTTATCGCCAACATGAACATCTATTACGCGCCCACCAGCCTGTTCAACACTGTGCTGATGCTGGTTCTGCTGGTCGGTGGTGTGGTACTGATCGCGCGCTCGGTGCGCAGCCACGAGAAAAAGGCCAGCGAATCAGAGTAGGTGCTTGCTCGGCGCTGTGTTGTGTTGCGGACTGGCGGCGGGCATCTAGTTCAGGGGTGTCTAAAGAAACAGCCCGGCAGGAACTGCCGGGCTGTTCATGATTCTGTTTTTGTTTTCGCCACGATCGACTTTGACGCTACAGACAGGCTCGATTACTGCTGAACCGCCACGGTCCGTTTCGCCCCAGGCTTCTTTGCGGGGACGTTGTCGTCGACCACAATCTTTCTGACGGTGCCGTTGGGCGTGGAGACCGAAGTCCACGTGTACGGCGGTGTGCCGTAGGCATCGAGCGCCGCGGCTTTCTGTTCGATGAACGTTGCCAGATCCTGACGAATTCGTCCCATAGCCCCGGAATCATTCGCCAGCGGGCCATCGCCTTTCTTGCCTTCGGCCTTGGTGGAATCCACCAACGAATCCAGCATCCCGCAAACCACGGTTACGTCGTTGTAGAGCTTGAAAGTCGCGGAAAAGCTGGTTGTGGTGCGAACGTCCAGGACCAATCCCGGCAACGCGTCGTGCAGGTTGCGCTGTACAGATTCGGCCATCTCAATTGTATTCTGGCTGTGCGAACTCTCGCGATGCCAGAAGCGCCACGCGGTCTTCCAGTTGAAGCCTTGTTTTTCGGACTTGAAATCAGCCAAATCACTCTGCGTGGCGGAACTCACGCGCTCCAGGTCGGTCAGCGTAGGCTCAATCGGAGAAACCGCTGCCGCTGCCGGCGGAGCGGGCTTTTTTTTCTTCTTCTGTGCGTCTGCCGACGGCGCCGCTAGCGCCAGACTCAGGGCAAGACAGACTATCGCCACAGGGACATTCTTCATACAGAAACTCCTCCCCCAGTCCCCTCAGGATAGCCTCGTTCGCCCCAAGCGCGGCGGTTACCGACGGTCACGGCCCGCCGGGTCCCTTATGATTCACCCCCGTCATCGTCTCGCGAACCGTCATCGTGGGAGCCTTTGTCGTCCGTGTCGCGATCATCCTGGCCGCCATCGTCTCCGTCGCGGTGGCCTCTGCTGATGATCAGCGTTCCGGCGGCCGTGGCATTGGTGTAATTCGGGTCGGCGCTGATGAAGCTGGCCAATACGCTGTAGGTCCCAGCCGCAAAAGGCGGCGTCGTGCTTCCGTTGTAAGTGATGGTCACTGTCCCGGCGACCGACGCGCCGGAGATGCCGCTCACCGTCGCCGCGCAAGCATGCCGGTGGTGGTCAAAATGGGCCGGAGGACAGTTCACCGTGTCAAGTGGAGTTGCTTGGCCAATGACCAACCCTCCTGCTCCCGACGCATTGCTGTAATTCGGATCGCTGCTCGAGAAGACAGCGCTGACCGCGTACGTTCCGGCATTGGCCGGGGCCGCCGTGGCGCCGTTGTAAGTTATGGCGAATGTTCCGCTGACGTTTGCGCCACCTATGCCCGTCGCGATGGCCGTGCAGCCGTGCGCCGTGCCATCAAACACTACATTTGCCGGACAGCCTACCGTAACCCCGGGAGTGGCGGGAGTGATGCTGAACGTGCCATTGAAGAAAGTAAAGGTGTAGTTGGCTGCGGCCAGCGTGCCTGGGGCAATGGTGATGGGATATGTGCCTACGGGCGAAGCCGAGGTCGCTGTGGTGCTCAGCTGCGGACTTCCGCTCAGGACCGCGGCTGTATCGCCACCAACGAATCCTGCAGGCGTGTAGGTGAGCGCCGGAACTGGCGCGCCAAAAATCATCGTCTGATTGTTGGCGGTAATTGTCAGCAGAGCAGGGTTGACCGTGAGCGTACCTGTTCCCGAAGCGTTGGAGTAACTGGGATCGCTGCTGGTAAAGCTCGCGCTGACAGCGTACGTTCCCGCTGCCGCAGGAGCCGCGGAGCTCCCGTTATAAGTAAAAGCAAAAGTTCCGCTGACAGCGGCTCCCCCGACGCCGGCCGCTGAGCCGGTGCAAGCATGGGTGGTACCGTCATAAGTCACTGTCGGACACATCACCGTGACAGCGGGTGTAGCGGGGTTGATGGTCAGCGTGCCGTCCACGAAGTTGAACATGTAGTTTGCTGCTGTCAATGTTCCCGCTGATGAGCTGATGGGATAACTCCCGGCCGGCGAACTGGAAGTTGCAACCGTCGTTAACTGCGGGCTACCGCTGAGCACGGAGGCGGTCTCGCCATTCACGAACCCGGTGGGCGTATACGTGAAGGCAGGCAGCGGATCGCCGAAGGTCATAGTCTTGTTATCGGCCGTGATGGTGAGCGGCGCCGGCGTCACGGTGACGGGAAGCACGTCCGAAGTCGAAGCCCCAAACCCGCCCCCACCCTGAAAGCTGGCCGTGAAGGAATGCGTACCTGCCGCCAGAGAGTTCAGAGTGAGGCTTGCCGTTCCGGATGCGTCCAGGGAGACGGTGCTGAGCGGAGTCGAGCCCTCCTGGAAGGCAAGCGCGCCCGAGGGAACTCCGCCCGCGGAAGTGACGGTCGCGGTGAGCGCGACGGAGTTGCCATACACAATCGGGTTGGCCGACGGCGTCAACACGGTTGTGGTGCCGGCGATGGTCACCGAACCGAAATTCAGCAGAGCGTAATTGGCGTCACCGGAGTACTGCGCGGTGTAGGTATGACTGCCGCTGCTCACATTGGCAACCGGAACCTGGGTGATGCGCCCGCTGACCGGCGCGCTGCCGACGACGTTCGCCCCCTCAAGAATGCTGATGGTTCCTGTAGGCGCTGCTGCGCCGGAGACGATCGGCTGCACGATGGCAGACAGCGTTACGGTCTCGCCGTTCTGGTCCACCGTGACGTCGTTCGGTGGGGCGAACAATTCGCCCGCCAAATAGACGAAGCTGGCCGGAAACGTGCACGGGTACGGCGGATTGCTGTTGCTGACGTTGTTCGTCACCGTCACCTGGTTTGCCGGAACTGCAGCCAGCGCATTGATCACCGAAACTACGCCAGGATTGACGGGTGTGACCGGGTCCGGGCCCAAAATGAAGTTGACATGATTCACCTGCGTCGCCGGAAAATCAGGGGTGCCCGTGGTCTTGAATCCGTCTAGAGCTACATTGTTCAAAGTGATCCCCAGCGGAAAAGTGACGCCGCTCGAGTTCGAATAACCTTCCACCGTGGATGAGTTCTGCCGGTTGAGCACGTGCATGTTGTGAACGGTGATGTCATGGAAGTTCGGAAACAGCGTGCCCGTAGAGCTGGAGTTGAACGGATTGAAGACCAGCGGATGTCCCGGATTCCGGGCGCAGATGTTCTCATACGTAATGTTCTTGACCTCGCCGCCTTTGCTGGAATCCGACTTGATGCGAATCACGTTCTGGTTGAGAGCGCTGGCCCCATCCATGACGAAGTCCGTGACCAACACGCTCTCTGCTCCGGCGTTAGTTTCGCTGCCGATGGAGACGCCGTGGCCCTGATACAACTTGTTGTGCGAGATGGTGATGTTGGAGACATGACCCTGGCCGGCCTTGATGGCGATGTGGTCGTCGCCCACGCTGATGAAGGAGTTGGTGATGGTGATATCGTGAGAAGCGGAGGGATCAATGCCGTCAGTGTTGGGTGAGGTTGTGGGAGCCGTGATCTTTACGTCCCAAACCGTCAGGAAGTTTCCCGTTCCAAAGACGTGGAACTTCGGCGAATTTTGAAGCGTGATCTTGTACAGCGTGAAGTTGTTGGCGTTCACCAGCTGGATCATGCGCGGCCGTGGATCGAGAGGCGTCTGCGTCCACCACGAGACCGTCTCGCCGTTCAGGGTTTGTCCACCACGGCCATCGATGATGCCGTAGCCCATGATCCCCGAGCCACTGCCGGGCGCGACGGTAATGATCGGGGTGCAATCCGACGAACTGGAGCTGGGACAGGGATAGTCAGCCCGGTTGAGCGAGGTGAACACCGTCACCTCGGCGTCGACCAGCAGCGTCACGCCGGATGGCAGCGTAAGAGGTTGGATCAGGAAGGCGTTATTGCCGCCTTGTGCCTGTAACTCGACCGCCTGGCCGGCTGGGCAACTGTTCAGCGCGGCCTGAATACGGCTGGTGTCAAAGTTGGTTTCATCCAGGGTGCCGGCGACCTGATTGGCCGCGAGCGCGGTGCACGCCGGCGGGAATAATGGCTCGGTCACGGTGCGCGAGTCCTGCGCCGCCAGAAGCGCAGGCGTCAGCACGGCCAGCACGGCCACACGACCCACGGCGATCAAAAATGATTGCAGGAATTGAATCTGAAGGGAGACGAAGCGGTTCTTACTTGAAGGCACGGGACTTCCTCCGCACGGATAAGCGTGCGAAGGCTACCACGCGATAAACGTTAAGACTATTTGGTTGTTTTGAATGGACTCTTTAGAGCTGATTAACGGTGCCGCAGGCAAAACTGGCCTGGACGTATGTCGGATTTCCTGCAAGGCTCGCGGTAGCCTGCGTTCAAGAAGCAGAAGCCGATCCTCAGCGGACACGCACGGAGGCAAAGCATGAAAGGCATCTGGCGGTTTCTGGTACTGGCGCTCGTGGTCTCATGGGCCATGGCGCAGGACTACAGCCAAAAACCTGAGCTCAGCAAAGAACCGCTGACGACGGAGCAAATCGCGATCTACCGCGCCGTGCTTGCGGAATTTGTCAAAGGCCGCGACGGTACTCTTAATCTGTACTACAAGACCTATCCATCCGCATACTGGGTTTGGGTCCCAGAGTGCGTGAAGTATGCGGAACAGGAGACCGTCCCCAAGTCGATGGTGGTGCATCTGCTTGATCCAGCCGTGGCACTGAGCCCGAAGATGGTTCTTGTCGATCCTCAACGGCAACAGCCGGAGGTCAAAAAGGACGACTCCCAGAATGCGGTGCGCCAAGGGAATGAGACCACGCAAGGCCAGAATGGCAATGACGCCAACGAGGTTTTTCGGAAGGGGTTGTTCACGTTCTCGGAAATCGTCTTCGATCAGGGGCATCGTCACGCTCTGCTGACGTATTCCTTCTCCTGCCCGGGGCTTTGCGGACATAGCAAGACTTTGGTTCTCGAGAAGGTAAATGGCACCTGGAAGATCACCAAAGAATGCTTGGGCTTGGCTCTATAGGCTCCAAAGCGTGATCGGGTCGAGTGTGAGACGCAATGTTGAGTCTCTATGCCAAAACTCCACACACGCCCAGACGACTCATCCGACGAATTTGTAGCCCATGCCGTGTACGGTGAGGAAGTAGCGCGGGTCTTCCGGAACCGGCTCCAGCTTGTGACGCAGGCGGACAATGTGTGCGTCCACAGTGCGCGTCGTGGGATAGTGATCGTAGCCCCACACCTCATCCAGCAGGCGGTCACGGCTCAGGGTTTCTCCCGGATGGCAGAGGAAGTGCTTGAGCAACTCGAACTCCATGCTGGAAACTTCCACCGGCTTGCCGGCGCGACGGACTTGGCAGCCCCTCAGATCAACCTCGACATCACCGAAGGAATAGCGTTCCAGGTCACGAGGCAGGACCTGGGCGCGGCGGAGCACAGCCTTCACGCGTGCCACCAGTTCGCGAATTGAAAACGGCTTGGTTACGTAATCGTCCGCGCCGAGTTCCAAACCTACGACTTTGTCGATCTCCTGCCCGCGCGCCGTCAGCATGATGATCGGCAGGGAAGGCCGTTTCACTTTGAGCTGCTTGCAGACGTCAAGACCGCTGAGTTGCGGCATCATTACATCCAGGAGCACGAGATCCGGCGAATCGGAGAGGGCACGGCCCAGCCCGGCGACGCCATTTTCGGCGGTGATCACTTCGTACCCTTCATATTCGAAGTTATCCCGCAGCCCAGCCACCATGTTGGGCTCATCTTCAACGATCAGGATCTTCGCCATGCTGCTTCCTTAAGACGTGCTGCTGGTAAGACGTGCGCAGCGGTCAACGGTCAACAAGATCATGCTGGCATTCCTCCGGGGGCCAGCGGCAGGGCAATCGTAAACGTGCTGCCTTCGCCGGGAACGCTTTCCACAGACACTTCGCCGCCGTGGGCCTGGACGATGTGCCGAACCAGCGAGAGCCCCAGCCCGCTCCCCTTAGTGTTGTGCACCAGCGGATCGCCTACGCGGTAAAACTTTTCAAAGATCTTGCTCTGTTCCCTGATGGGGATTCCCATGCCGTGGTCAGCGACCTGGAGCTTGATCTCATTGCCGGAGCGGAACAGCCTGACGCTCAGAAATCTTTCCTGGGGCGAATACTTCACCGCGTTGTTCACCAGGTTAAGCAGCGAGCGGGCCATGGCTTCGCGATCGACACGGACGGGCGGCAGGTCATCTTCAATCTGCTCCTGAAAGGTGAAGCCGTTTTGCTCGATCTGGTAGCGGTACGCGTCCAGGGTCTCGCGGACCAGCCGGGCCAGGTCGGTCTCGCGGAAATCGTATTCCTTGCGCCCTGCTTCAATCCGGGAGAAGTCAAGGATGTTGTTGATGAGCGCCGTCAGCCGCTCGCTCTCTTCGCGGATGATGCGGTAGTACTGCTGCGGCTTCTCAGGGTTGGTGAGGCGGCCCATCTCCAATGTCTCCGCGTAGAGACGGATGAGCGCGAGCGGCGTACGCAGCTCATGCGAAACGTTGGCCACAAAGTCCGACTTCAATCGGGCCAGCGCGATCTCACGGCTTACATTGCGGTACATCTGCCACGTGCCCAGGAGCAGGAAAAGCGAGATCGCCCCGATGATCAGAAAGCTGGTGTTTTCGAACTGGCGGCTGAGAGCGGCGATCGTGGTCCCGCGCAGCTTAATGGAGAGGATGAGTGAGGGAAACGCGGAAACCCCTTCTTCCAGCTTGCGTTCCGCCTCCGGCATGCCACCGTCCCAACCCTTGGAAGCCGCCACCACGCTGTCGTGGCCGCGCCCGTGCAGCATCATCACCGGATGACCGCTCTTTCCTGCCTGCTCTTCGGCGAGAATACCGTCCAGCATGCGGGGAAAGAATTTTTCACGCAAGTAGCCGGCATCAAACGCAATGCCTCCAAAGGAAATGTCGCTATCGCATTTGGGCAGGATCATCAACGCGTAGCTCTCGTAGTAGGACCGGTCGGTCTCGCTGGGCTGGAAGGCGTTGAAGATGGGCGTCTCTTCCACCGGCTCCTGTTGCTTGACCTCTTCCAGTTCTTTGTCGCTCAGATTGTCGGTCTTCTCTTTCTCCTGGATTTCCCGCAACAAAATCTCGCGCTCTTCTTTTCTCTTCTCGCGTTCGCGCAACTCCCGCACCAGGCTCTTGATCTTGGATTCGGTCAGCCAGCCGAGCGAGTTCTCCAGACGGAGACTTTCTTCGTGAAAATCCGGGTCTTCCATGCGATCTGGTTGCGAGCGGACAATCAGTTCTTTATGCGGCCAGTACAAGAAGGCGTGGGCAAACTGCGGGCGTTGCTTGAGAAGTTCATCGAGCTTTTCGCCGGCTTCGTCGGGCGAATCCACAGGACAGGGAAAACTGTTGCGCGCTTCTTCCACCATCCGGCGCGCTTTCTCATTCAAGTGTTTGTCGGTAATTTCCAGGACGCGGCTGAAGTCGCGCTGCATGGCCGCCTCCACGGCGCGGTCGCGATGGATGCTGTGGAGGTTCCAAAGGCTGAAGGCGATGAGCGCCGCCGCGGGCAGAACCACTGCAAGCTGGAGGGTCAGAAACATCCGCAAACGGCCAAGGCGATGCCGGCTCATCATTGAGCCTGAATCCTACACCACAACGGGAGACGCGGTTGTGACGGCGCGGCTCGGAATTGTAAAAAGATGTAAAAAAGCACCTGGCAATTAGCCACTAGCGATTAGCACAGCTAAAGCCAAGGTCGAAGGCCTGGGCAACACACAGAGCCACAACCCCTGCTTTAGCTAAGCTAATTGCTAACTGCTAATTGCTAGCTGCCAACCGCCTTTTTACAACGTTTTACGTTCTCGTAACAACTCTGAATCCATCTCCCGTTATAACCCTGCCTGGGAGGATCACTCCCGGGAGATCGAAAATGCTAAAGAGAATGTTCCTGATCACGATGGCGTTTCTGCTGGCTGCGGCGGTCTCGCTGGCGGCCCATGATAAAAAAGAAAAATTTGCCAAACTGCAGGCAGAGCTGGGCCTCTCCGACGCTCAGGTCGCGCAATTGCAGCAGAAGTTCGATGCACTAAGCCCGGTGGGAGAAGACATGGAGCGCAGGGCAAAAGCTTTGACCGATGAAATCCGGGTGCTGGAAAAAAGCACAAATCCAGGCGACCAGCAGACGCTGAGCGCCAAGCGGAGCGAGCGTGAAGCTCTAACTCAGGAGTGGCATGAGAAGGTCATGGCGATTTACAGGTCAGTGCTGACGACCGAGCAGTTCGCCAAGTTTGACGAGATGCACTCCCGGAAGGAGAAAGAAGAGCAAGAACGGAAGGAAAAGGAACACCGCGACAAGATGATCTAAAAACCCGTCCTGATCTCCTTGGCGCGTTGGGAGTGGCGGCAGGTTTCTCCATCCTGCCGCCACCTTCTGGTGAAGGATTCCCCGACAGCGGGAACTATGTCGAAAGCGCTTCCTGGATCAGTTTGATCGCTCCCCAGGCAAGCAGTATCCAACCGAAGCCAAGAACACCCCGATCATTAACCACACCCAGAACGGTCCATCCGGACCCTCCTACTACGGCTTTTTCGTGGCCAGCGGCGGCGGCAATAACTGCTCGAGGGGTACAAACTCGGTGGGATAGACGCCCGTGTAACAGGAAGTGCAGTAGGTGGTCTTCTCGCCTTCGGCACAAGCTTCTTTCAGCCCGGCGAGCGAGAGATAGGCCAGCGAGTCCGCGCCGATGTATTCGCGGATCTCTTCCACGGACTTGTTGGCCGCGATCAACTGGCTCTTCTCCGGGGTGTCCACGCCGTAATAGCAGGGCGAGATCGTGGGCGGGCAGGAGATGCGGAAGTGTACGGCGGTAGCGCCGGCGTCACGCACCATGCGCACGATCTTACGGCTGGTGGTGCCGCGCACGATAGAGTCGTCAATCAGCACCACGCGCTTGCCGGCCAGGATGCTGCGTACCGGATTCAGCTTGAGTTTGACGCCGAAGTCGCGCACCCGCTGTTCCGGTTCGATGAACGTGCGGCCGACGTAGTGGTTACGGATAAGTCCGAAACGGAAAGGCAGCCCGGCTTCGTCGGCATAGCCCAGGGCAGCGGTCACGCCGGAATCGGGCACTGGCACCACGATATCGGCCTCCGCTGGAGACTCCTTGGCCAACTGGCGGCCCAGCGCTTCGCGGCTGGTCTGCACGGCGCGGCCGAAAACCACGCTGTCCGGGCGCGAGAAATAAACGTGCTCGAAGATGCAGCTGGACTGCTTCATCTCGGCGGCAAAGAAGCGCGAAGAGATGCCGTCAGAATCTACGACCACCATCTCGCCGGGTTTCACGTCACGCTCAAAGACGGCGCCGATGAGATCGAACGCGCAGGTCTCCGACGCAAACACGATCGTGTCGCGTTCTGAGCCGGCGCCGTTACGGATGCGTCCCATAGAGAGCGGGCGGAAGCCGCGTGGATCGCGCACCGCAAAAATGCGGTCGCGGGTCATCAGCACCAGCGAGAACGCGCCTTCAATGCGACGCAGCGCGTCGCACACCGCTTCCGGCAGCGTGTGCTCCTTGGACTGGGCGATCAGGTGCACGATCACTTCCGTGTCACTGGTGGTCTGGAAGATCGAACCCTGGGCTTCGAGCCGCGCACGAATCTCCCAGGCGTTGACGAGGTTGCCGTTGTGCGCCAGCGCGATCATGCCCTTGTTGCAGTCCACCATGATGGGCTGGGCGTTGAGCACGGCAGAATCGCCGGTCGTCGAATAACGCGTGTGGCCGATGGCCAGCGCGCCGGGAAGCCGGCCCAAAACTTCTTCGGTGAAGATCTCGGCCACCTCGCCCATGGCTTTGTGCACGTGCATGCGCCCGCCGTCCGAAGCCACGATGCCCGCCGACTCCTGGCCACGATGCTGCAACTGGTGCAGCCCCAGATAGGCGACCGTGGAGGCCTCGGGATGGTTATGAACAGCGACTACGCCGCAGTACTCTTTGAGTTTGTCGAAAGCCATGTGCGTAAATTTTAAATTTCAAATTTTAAATTTCAAATTTGCTCTTCACTAGACTAGCTCTTCTGTAAAACCTCCGGCACCAGATGCTCCGGAGTCTCCGCGTGCAGCGCACGCAGCAACGCCGTGTCCCAGACCTGCCGTAACTCTGACACCCCAGCGGAAACGGCGATTGTCCCGTCGACCTTGATGACCAGCTTTTCAGGTATAGTGCGCCCGATCCGCTTCGCGCGCAGACCCCATTTTACCGCCATTCTTTTGATGCTCTCCGACTTTTTCGGGTCGCAACTGATGACCACCCGGGTGGCGTCTTCACCGAACAGGACAGCCTCAGCCAGGGCGCTTGTGGAGTTAAGGTCAATTTCCGCCCCGACAACCTTGGGAAACGCCGACTCCGCCAGCGCCACCGCCAGCCCGCCGTCGGAACAATCGTGCACTGACTCGACGTCGTCTGCCAAGATGAGCTCGCGGACACATTTTTGGAGCGCGGCTTCCTGCCCGAGATCGAGTGCCGGAGGCGTGCCCCAAACCCCGCCTAGTATCTCCTTGGCGTATTCCGAAGAGCCAAACTCTGTCTCGCTCCGCGCCGCATCGGCCGGCGCGCCGCCGCTTAGCAGAAAGACGTCGCGATCCGGCTGCCGGAAGTGGAAGGTCATGGCGTCGCCCACGTTTTCGATCATGCCTACCACGCCGATTACGGGTGTGGGATAAATGCCTTCGCCTAACGTCTCGTTGTACAGGCTGACGTTGCCGCCGGTAATGGGAGTCTCTAACGCTTCGCAGGCCGCGGCCACGCCATCCACCACTTCCGAGAACTGACCCATGATCTGCGGTTTCTCCGGGTTCCCGAAGTTGAGGCAATTCGTCGCTGCCAGCGGGGTGGCCCCGGTGCAGGAGACGTTGCGCGCGGCTTCCGCAACGGCGTGCATGGCGCCAAGCTTGGGTGCAAGCCAGCACCAGCGGCCATTGCCGTCGAGCGCCATCGCCAGCGCGCGCTGACTAGAAGCTCCCGACGGGGTCCCCGGCACGCGCGTCGGGTTTTGCGCGTGCTGGGGCGGTTTGATTCTCATCAACCCGGCGTCCGCGCCGGGGCCTTCCACCGTGTTCGATTGCACCATGGAATCGTATTGTTCGAAGATCCAGCGCTTGGAACAGATGTTGGGCGAAGCCAGCAGGCGTTTGAAGTTGGCCGTGAGGTCGGTTGAGCTGCTGAACTTCACGTGGGGTGGCTTCACGTCCGGGACTGGCGGCGACCACGGTTGCATGGGTCGCTTAT
>DATFQZ010000161.1:0-14666 GCA_035263765.1 Candidatus Angelobacter sp.
AGAAGCCCGGGCAGCTGGCTGATCTCAAGGTTGGAGTAGGGGAACGGTTCCAACTGGCGCGACAAAAAACGCACGGTGTCTGCGCCCTGGTCTGCGATCCGCCGGACTTCGCGTGCCGGCAGAGGATGCTTGCCGGCACGGGATTCCGCGCCTGCCAGCCGACTCTCTACGTTGCGGGCTGCGTGCGCGTGAACCGCGACGTCTCCGGCCATCGCCGTGCCCGTCTCAAACTTCCCCAGGTTGAAGCCGGCGCGCGCCAACGGCTTTTCCGAAACGAACCGTGTTGTGCGGAGCCCGTTCTCCACGGTGCTGCCCACTTGTTTGCCTGTGGCCACCAGCGTCCAATCATCCGGGTACTCAAAGGTGAGGTCGTAATTGGCGTATGCAGGCCCGGCGTTGGGATACCAAGTGCCGCGAGCGCCGACATAGAGCACATCGCCGCCAGTGTCGAACATCACCGGACCCGAATAGTCGATGGATAATCGTACGGGACGGTCCTTCTCCAGGGGCGCGGGAAAGACGACGGCAACCAGGTCATTGCCGCGACGCTGGAGTTCGCTGCCGCTCGTGGCGGCGTTCTGGATGAAGACGAGCTGTTGGCCATTGGCTCGCACATCGCTGACGCGCAGATACTGGGAAAGCTCCAGAACCACGGTGCGCTGTCCGGGCCGGCGCGGCGTAAGAGTCAACTCCGCGTGTGCGGTCAGTTCGCTGGGCGGCCGCGCCTGCACACGCATCTTGTACTCAGACAGATCAAAACGCGAAAGACGGCCTTCGCGCGCGTCGCCGCTCGTGCGGGCAGAGCGCATGGGGAATGACATCCAGATGTCGTAGTACGCTGTCTGGTCCACGACGCGTTCCTGGCCGGCGCTGATCTGCTCCTGCGCGTTGGCGTCAAAGCGAACGTCGAGAACGCCCAGTTGCGTTCCCGCCAGCCGGGCGTGCATAAAGCGGGATGAGGAGTCCTGGGCATTGGTCATGGCTTGCAGAACGTGTAGCGCATCCACTCCCGCCAGGGCCTTGACCAATGGCTCCCAGCGGTTGACGAACTCGGGAACCTCCTCCGGCTCTGCTTTGCGAAAGCCAGCCCGCAACTGGTCGACCAGAGCGTCGTCGAAGAAACGGAAATAGGCAGTGTCGAAAGTTTGTTCCAATACACCCGAGCCTGTGAAGAGAGCCAGGGAAGTCCGTTCCGCGCGGTCAGGAGGAAACAACGCAACCTCGCCGTCGCCTTGAAACACGGCGCCAGTGACGTGGCCGTCCACGGCGCGCATCAAGCCCAGAGTCCCGTCGCTGATGACGATATGCAGGTCTTCGCGATCGATCGCCACCTGGCGCACTTCGTAGACATCCGAAGCGTTGAGGGTGGGACTCACCAGGTCCTGGTACAGCGAAGCGACGTCTCGTCCCGGGGGAGATGCCTGGCCCGCGGCCGGCACGCCGTGTAAAGTGCACCCCAGCAGTAGCACTTTGGATAACCCCAGGACGGAAAGCCTTTTAATAGCCCATGCCATAATTGTTTGCGATCGCGTGCGACTGATTATTACATTTTGTTGCTCCGCCGTCTTGTGCCTCGCGGCAGGCGCCGACACCATCGTGCTCAAGAACGGCGACCGTATCGCCGCCGATTCCGTGAAGCAGTACGATGGCCGCGTGGAATATTGGGTCGGGAACAACAGCCTAACCATCCCGCAATCGATTGTTGCCCGGATTGAAGCCGGCCCCGCTGCAACGGCTCCAGTCCAGCCCCCGACAGCCCCGGCGCTCGAAGTACCGACCGGGGATGTGACCCTGGAAGGGGCAGAACAATTGATGGCGCGCGTCATCCACAACGGCGCCGTGGACGCGTCCGCGATCCAGGCCATCGAGCAGGAAGGATCGCCCGCGCAATCGGCCGTGGCCAACTCAATTGCCGCCGGCTTTGAGGAGCGCAAAAACAACCCTGCGGCCGCCGTAAGGTACTTGGAAAGCGCGCTACGCTTCCTGCCGCGTCATCCGGTCATATTGGAAAATTACTCTTCTGTGCTGCTCCAACTTGGCCGGCCGGCGGAAGCGCTTTCCGCAGCCCAGCGGGCGGTCAGCGTAAGCCCGGAGTCGGCCGAAGCCTGGACAGCTCTCGGCTATGCATACTACAAAAACGACCACAACCGCGATGCGATCGCCGCGTTTAAGAAAGCTCTGCAACTCAGTCCTGACGGCAAAGCGCGGGGCCTGTTGGAGCATGTAGAACGCGAGTCCCGGGCTGAATCCGAGTTCCGCCAGCAGGACAGCAGTCATTTCACTTTGCGGTACGAAGGCTCACGGACCGCTGACGTTCTGCGATCGCAGATCCTGGAGACGCTGGAGTCGGAATACAACGGACTGGAAAACGAGTTGGGTGCATCGCCGAAGAATGTCTACGTGTCTCTGTACACCGACCAGGAGTTTTTCGATGTTACCCAAGCGCCCGCGTGGTCGGCTGCGCTCAACGACGGCAAGATTCGCGTGCCGATATCGGGCGTGAAATCAGTTACACCAGGACTTGCCTCCATCTTGCGCCATGAACTCACTCATTCCTTTATTCAGCAGATATCCCATGGCCACGCGCCGCAATGGCTCAACGAAGGAGTTGCCCAGTTAGAGCAGGGACTCACTACCGCTCCGTTCGGCCCCAGGCTGGCCGCGCTCTATGCCTCAGGAAACCAGGTTCCACTGAACCAGATCGAAGGCAATTACAGCTCTTACAATTCGGCGGAAGCTTCAGTCGTGTATGCAGAAAGCCTGGCCGCGGTGGAGTACATCCGCAGCGCCTACGGCATGCAGGACGTCGCGCGGATTTTGCAGCGCATCGGAGAAGGACAATCTACCGAATCTGCGCTGCGCAGCACCATCCATGGAGGTTACGCCGACTTGGAGAAGGAAATCGCCGCGTATCTGAACAAAAATTACGGAACCTAGCCGCGCGACTACCTCATGAAGCGCGCGAGAACCGGCCCAAGGATCGCCAGGAACAACACATACGCGGCCGCCAGGGGGCCGAGTCGGGGCTCCAGCGCTACGCCCATCCCTGCGATCGCAATCGAGAATTCGCCGTGCGCTATCAGCGCCACGCCGGCGCGGAGCCGGGAGCGGGTATCAACCTTGCTACGGCCGGCAGCCCAGTAACCGCTGATCACTTTTGTCGCGGCGGAAATCAAACCCAGGCCAATAGCGACGGGGGCCATCCGGGGAAGCGTAGCGGGGTCGGTCTGGAGTCCAAAAAAGAAAAAGAAGGTGGCTGCAAACAGGTCGCGTAGCGGCCCGAGCAGGCGACGCGATTTTTCCGCAATCGGTCCGGAAAGAGCAATGCCCACGAGAAAAGCTCCGATCGGAGCCGAAACCTGCACGCGCTGGGCCAGACCGGCAACCAGAAGCACCGCCCCGAAAATGGTGAGCAAAGCGATTTCATCCGACTCATGGCCGAAAAAGCTGCTGATTTGCCGGCCGTAGCGCAGCGCTACCACCAAAATTACCGAAACTGTGGCGACCGCAAAGAAGACCGCCAAGCCGACCGTACGCAAGCTACCTCCAGCCAGCAAAACGGCCACCAGCGGAAGATAAATGGCCATGGCCAGGTCCTCCAGCACCAGCACGGAGATTACTGCGGACATTTCAGGGTTGTTCAACCACTTCGATTCGGCCAGCACTTTGGCAATGATGCCCGTGGAAGAAATATAGGTCACACCGCCCAGCAACACAGACGGCAGGACCCGCCAGCCCAACAGGATCCCTGCAAGAAAACCGGGAGTGAAATCGAGCAGGAAGTCCACAAGCCCGGCCGGCAGGCCAACCTGCAAATTGTGCCTAAGGTCCTGCTCGGTGTATTCCAGGCCTAACATGAACAGCAGCAGGAGAAGACCGATCTCAGCGCCAGTGTGAATGAAATGTTCGCTGAAATTGAGCGGCGCCAGACCGCCTTTTCCGAAAGCCAGACCGGCGATCAAGTACAACGGAATGGCGGAGAATCCCAGACGGTTCGCCAGTCGCGCCAGCACGCCCAGGCCCACGATGGCAACACCCAGCTCCAAAAAGATTCGCGAAGCGTCTTGGGTTTGGGGTGGCACTAAATTCTCCAGAAGGTCACCGGCAACGCTGGTGGAAAAACCTTTGCACATGTCCTTTCGGACAAGGTCATACTGACCTTGAGTTCCATTACTTTCGTCCATCTAAGGGCATGAGGACAACCATCTTCGCTCTATGCGATTCTTGGTTAGATTGAAGCCGGCCTCCGTGGTGTGTCTCCCTCGGCTTTCAGTCGTCGCCGTGTCATTAAGGAGAAGAAAGTGGCGGTCCCTCGTTTTAGTTACGAGTTAACTCCTCCTCGCAAAGATAGATATGTTGTCAGCGTGATCCTGCACATTGCGGCGATCGTCCTCTTGTTGAAGATTGTTCCTCTGTTGCCGGCTCCGCGGGTGCTGACCACGCAAGCGCGCGTGGAAATGCTGTACACGCCGGCTCCTCCGGAGGTACAACCTCCGGCGCCGACGCCCAAAATTATTCCTCCCTCACCGAAAGTTCTGGCGGAATTTAAACCGAAGCTGGTGGCGCCGCCGGAACCGAAGATTGAACCACCCAAGGTCCAACCGCAGCCCAAGCTGGAGCTGGCGAATATTCCTGCCCCGGTGAAACCGAAGCTTGAACAGAAAGTCGTGACCGGCGCATTCACTACCGCGGAGACAGTGAAGCCGGTGGAGAACAAGAAAGAAGTGGTTGCGGCTGCTTTCTCCGGCAGCTCGCAGCCGGCAACGCTCAACAAAACGGCGCGCGAAGTCCAGACCGGTGGCTTTGGCGATCCCAACGGTGTTCGTGGCACGTCCGACAAAAAGGGACCGGTCATGGTGGCCAGTTTAGGCGCCTTTAATCTGCCGGCCGGCCCGGGTAACGGCAACGGCACCGGCGGATCACACGGCGCACAGGGTACCGTGGCCAGCGCCGGGTTCGGCGACGTGGCCGGCGGCGGCACGGGCAATCACCAGCGCCAGGGAACGATCTCGCAGGGCGGTTTCGGTCAGGTCGAAGTGGCCGCTCCTACGCAGAAAACCCGCGCCGAAGACAAGTCCAATATCAAACCGGTAGAAATTCTCTTCAAGCCCCGTCCGGCTTACACCGAGGAAGCCCGCCGGCTTCGCGTAGAAGGCGAAGTCGTGGTGGAAGTGATGTTCAGCGCAGCCGGACAACTGCAAGTGCACCGCGTGGTGAAAGGTCTAGGACACGGTCTGGACGAATCAGCCATGCGCGCAGCGCAACAAATCCGTTTTCGTCCCGCACAGCGTGATGGCGCGCCCTATGACTCAGCCGCGCTCGTGCACATCGTTTTTGAACTGGCCGAATAGATTCTGAAGGAGCCGAAGGAAATGAGGGGTTTTGTTAGTCGCATTTTTGTCTTCGCCTTGCTGGCATGCATGGGAGTGGCCGGTCAGGAGCAATCGCAGGAACCATCGCCGAAGCCCGCGGAAGCCGCCAGCACGCCCACCGCGACTTCGCCCGCCGCAAGCGCACCCATCCAGGCCAGTGCTGTTCCTGACCAAGTCTTTGCGCAGGAAGCCAAGCTCGTGGACCAGATGCATCATTTCGCTCCGCTGGTCGAAACCTACGTGCAAAATCTGAAACCTGATCCGGATTTGGTGCAGGTACCCGGCAGCGACAAGTATTTTCTAGGCCGCCTGGTGCTCGATCCGAAGGGCATCAAAGGGCTGTCCTTCAAGGACAACAATAAGTCCAGCTTCATGTATCAGGTTCTGGACCGCCTCAACAGCTTTTACAAGCTCACGTATCACCACTTGACCTTCTTGCAGATGGTTTTTTTGAATGACCGGTTCGACAAAGACCATTACGAGTTGAGGTATCTGCGGCGCCAATTCCTGGGCGAGGTGCGCACGCTGGTGTTTGACGTGGTACCCAAGAAAGGCACCCTGGGGCCCTACTTCAAAGGCCGTATCTGGGTGGAAGACCAGGATTACAACATCGTGCGTTACAACGGCACCTACGGGCCCGAGTCGACCACGGCCTTCTACTTCCACTTCGACAGCTGGCGCGTCAACATGCAGCCGGGGTTGTGGCTGCCCGCGTATGTTTACACCGAGGAAAGTGCCGCCGATTACAGCACGTTTCAACGCATCACCATGAAAGGCCAGACGCGGCTGTGGGCTTACGATCTGAAACATTCCGGCCAGCAATCCGAGTTCACGGACATGCAGGTTGAATCCAAGGACAAAATTAACGACGAGAGCGGCCGCGGCGCCAATGAAATCGTTCCTTTGCAGAGCCAGCACATGTGGGAGCGCGAAGCCGAAGACAACGTGCTCGACCGCCTGGAGCGGGCCGGCATGCTGGCGCCCGACGGCGACGTTTCCAAAGTCTTGCAGACGGTGGTCAGCAATCTGGAAATCACGAACAACCTGACCGTTGAACCGGAAGTCCGCTGCCGGGTGCTGCTGACCACGCCGCTTGAATCCTTCACGATTGGCCACACCATCGTGCTCAGCCGCGGCCTGTTGGACGTGATGCCGGATGAATCCACGCTGGCCATGGTACTGGCGCAGGAACTGGGACACATCGCCCTCGGCCACCGCCTCGATACCAAATATGCTTTCAGCGATCGCATGTTGTTCCCCGATGAGCGAGTCTTCAAGTCCATCGGCCTCTTGCAGAACGATGACGACGAGCGTGCCGCTGACCTAAAAGGCCTGGAGCTTCTGGAAAAGTCTCCCTATAAAGACAAGATGAATACGGCCGGCTTGTTCTTGCGCGCGCTGGAAGCCCGCAAGCACGACGTGAGCTGGCTGATCTCGCCGCACTTCGGCAACCGCTTCACCCGCAGCAACCTGCTCCACCTGGCGGCAATCAACGTGGCGCCTACGCTGGAGACACGAAACGTCGCACAGCTCCCAGCGTTACCGCTGGGCAGCCGCATCAAGCTCGATCCCTGGGACGACAAGGTGGAAATGCAGAAAGGAAAGTCCGTTCCCCTGGTCTCGGCTCGCGACAAGATGTCCTTCGAGGTCACGCCGATGTTCCCCAACCTGGTGCGTTACAACACACCCACCAGCACCGAGGCCGCAGCAAAACCGGGGCAATAACCCTTCAAGTTCTTACTTCACGACAGGCGGGGCGGCCACTTGGCTTCCCCGCTTGTTTTTTATGGGCGATAAAGAATGCAAGAATTGCGCCCCGAGACCGTTGCAGCCCGCCGCGAGACCCCATCCCGAACCCCGGAGTCCGCCGCGGCGGACGTAGTGGGTGAGGGACCTGCTCTGCTGCTGCCTCGCGCGAGCCTAACCCAGATCGTTCATGGCCCCAACCTGATTTTCTTCTGATAGCATTACCAGCTTACTCAAGAGGTGAGCCATGAAAAAACTGTTGATCGCAGCAGTCGCGCCGGCGCTGATTTCTCTGGCGGTGGGACAAGAAGCGAAGAAGCCGCAAACGCTCCTCGTCCAGTACGTTCGCTGCGGCGCCCTGGTCGAGCCCGAGAGTGGCAAGGCGCGCAGAAATGTGCTGATCACCGTGGAGGGTGAGCGAATCAAGGAAGTGCGTGAAGGCGCGCAACCGCCGGGGTCCCCGGCGCGCGCCGGTGTTGCGCGTGATGGGGTGGAAGCGCCAGCGAGCGCGCGGATCATCGATCTTTCCGATCGCACTTGTTTGCCCGGGCTCATTGACACGCACACTCACGTGCTGCTGCAAGGCGACATCACCGCAGCCGATTATGACGAACAGCTGCTCAAGCAGTCCGTGGCTTACCGCGCGATTCTTGCCACGCGCTCGGTGAAGCGCGCGCTGGGGTACGGCTTCACTACGATTCGCGACCTGGAGACGGAAGGCGCCGGCTACGCTGACGTCGATCTGAAGAAGGCCATCAACAACGGAATCATCCCTGGCCCGCGCATGAAGGTTGCCACGCGCGCAATGGACGTCACGGGCGCCTATCCGCTTCAGGGCTACGCGCCGGAGGTCCCGGTGCCGCATGGTGTGCAAGTAGTGGACGGGCCGGATAACGCTCGCAAAGCGGTGCGCGAGCAGATCAGCTTCGGCGCGGACTGGATTAAGGTGTATTCCGACCGTAGTTATTTCGTCCGTCCTGACGGGGTGCTGGATGACATTCCCACCTTTACCCCGGACGAGCTGCGGGCAGTGGTGGATGAAGCTCATCGCCAGCACCACAAGGTAGCGTCGCACGCTATTGCGCTCAACGGAGTCCACAATTCCGTGGAGGCAGGTGTGGATTCGATCGAGCACGGCAACTACATTGCGGACGCCGATCTGAAGACCATGGTCGAGAAAGGCATCTACTACGTCCCCACCATCTATGTGGGCGAGTACGTTGCTGAGGGCCGCGCCGCCGCCGGCGCCAGGGTATGGCTGGAGATGATCAAGATTCACGGGGAAACCTTTCAGCGCGCGGTCAAAGCCGGTGTGAAGATCGCCTTCGGCACCGACGCGGGAGGATTTGACTGGGGCATCGATCCAGCCAAGGAATTTCCACTCATGGTCAAATACGGGATGACTCCGGCCCAGGCCATTCGCTCCGCGACCACCAGCGCCGCCGATCTGCTGGGCATGCAGAACGACGTGGGTAGCATCGCCCCGGGAAAATACGCTGACCTGGTTGCCGTGAAGGGCGATCCGCTCAGCGATGTCAGCGTGCTCGAGCAAATCGATTTCGTGATGAAAGGTGGAGAAGTCTTCAAATCGCCAGCCCGCTGAGACCACCCCGGAACTCTCCAGGGAATCTATTTTCCAATGTTGCTTTGGATTGTGCTGGCGCTGGGTTGGATCGGGGTGCTGCTGCTGGCCATATCGCTTTTTCGCATCACAGCGTATGCCGAGAAAAAGATCCGCGGGATGGCACAGCGGTCTGGTCAGCGCGACGACCAGGCGGCGTGAATCACCCGGGGGGGTGCGCTCCACAATTGTTCTTCTTTTCGGCTTGCAGTGTTGTGTCACATTCTAAAATGATGGGACGTGACTTCCACGGCTTCCATCCGAGGAATCAGTGACACATCGTCGCAGCCGGCGGTGCGCGGCTTCCTTCACGTTCCGGAGCAGGCGAACGGCGACGGGTTGGTGCTGACGCACGGCGCTGGAGGCAACTGTCAGTCGAAATTGCTTGCATCGCTGGCCGGCGCCTTCGCTGAAGCCGGCTTTACCGTCCTGCGCTGCGATCTCCCATTTCGCCAGCAGCGTCCTCACGGGCCGCCGTCTCCAGGAAGCGCCGCAACGGATCGCGCCGGTCTCGAGCGAGCAGTTGAGGTGTTGCGTCCGCTGGTGAGCAGCCGCGTTTACCTCGGTGGCCACTCTTACGGCGGCAGGCAGGCCACCATGCTTCTCGCCGAAAACCGGGCAGTAGCGGACGGCCTGCTTCTGCTCTCTTATCCCCTGCATCCGCCGCGCAAGCCGGCTGAGTTGCGCGTGAAACATTTTCCGAAGTTGACGACGCCGGCGTTATTCGTTCACGGTTCGCGCGACCCTTTCGGATCAATTGATGAGGTGACTTCGGCCCTGAAGCTCATTCCCGCGCGGAACATGCTCATGGAGGTGGCCGGCGCGGGACACGATTTATCGTCTGCCAAGGCTGCCGGCAGTTTGCCGGCGGACATCGTACAAACCTTTCAGACGTTCTTCGCGTAGGGCCCGAGAAACAGCAGCAGTTCAGGACAAACCCCGCTTCAGCAACTTCCATCCAATCTTTTAGTGGTTTTCAGGAAGGCTCGGCTGCAAACGGCACCCGTGCCCTTTCATGAAACGTAGCCAAGTCATGTCACTTCCCACTCTGCATCTGAATTGGCGGACCAAGGCTTCCCGTACCGGGAACGAAAATGTTCCTTGCCTGGAGGATCTTCGCACGCCCGTCGAACTCGACCGGCGAGACTGGCTGCAAGCGGTGATTGACGCTCTGACTCATCGCGTTGCCGTGCTGGATTGTGACCTGAGTATTATGGCCGTCAACCAAGCGTGGAGGCGCTTCGCTGTCGAAAATGGCGTGGGCCCGGCGGAGGCCGGCGTCGGCGCCGGGTATTTTGATTTCATCAAAAAATCGCCGGATAACGGAGCCGCGGCCGCAGAAGCCGCCCTGCACAAAGCCCTGGAAGATCAGAACGGGAGCTTCTCTTTCGACTATGTGGCTGCGCTGGCGGCCGGGCAGCGCTGGTTTCAACTTCGAGTAACCTCTCTTGCCGAAGACGGGAAGAAACTTCTACTGGTTTGTCATGAAGACATCACGGAGCGCAAAGCGGCGGTGGAAGCGCAGCGGGAGATCGACGAGCGAATTCTGCAGGCGAGGGAAGAAGAACGCCGGAGAATCGCGCGGGAACTCCACGACAGCACCGTGCAAAAGCTCTTCGCGGTGAATCTTAACCTGGCAGGCCTGAAGACGGTCTTAGAGAAGAGCGAGAAGAAGGCGCAGAACCTGCTGGCGGAGACTGAGACCTTGGGCCGGGAGTGCATGCAGGAGCTGCGATCCATCTCCTACTTGCTGCGTCCCCCGGTCTATGACGGCCACGAATTCATGCCGGCGCTTTGCTCCTACATTGACGGATTCTGCAAACGAAGCAACATTCGCATCAACCTTGTGATTCCGTCGCACGCGGGCCGCATGCCGTCGCGCGTTGAAAACACTCTGTTCCGCGTCGTGCAGGAAAGTTTGAGCAACGTTCATCGGCATTCGCAGAGCCCGACCGCGACGGTCACGCTTCGGAAGACTGCCGAGAGCGTGGTCCTCGAAGTCAAGGACCAGGGCAAGGGTATGCCGCGGCGGGCAGCCACGGGCACCCTCTGGGCCGCCGGAGGCGGACTGGCGGGCATTCACGAACGTCTCCGGGAATTGGGCGGCAGTCTTGAAATCAAGCCGAATCAGCCAGGCACGATGATCGTCGCCACCATTCCGCTGAAGGAAGAGGAACTGGATGACCGGCCTGCAGCCGCGGCCTGAGGGGCGACCTGTGATCCGCATCCTGCTGGCTGACGATCATGAAGTGGTGCGGCGCGGCCTGGTCTCGATGCTGGCGGCCCGGCCCGACTGGGAAGTTTGCGGTGAAGCACAGAACGGCCGCGAGGCCGTGTCCCTGGCCGCAAAGCTCAAGCCCAACTTGGCCATCCTCGATCTGAGCATGCCCGAACTCAACGGCCTGGAAGCCACACGGCAGATCCGAAGAGAAGTTCCCGACACTGAAGTACTCGTCTTTACCATGCACGAAAGCGAGCAGTTCGTCCGCGATCTGCTGGCTGCGGGCGCGCGCGGGTACGTGCTGAAGTCAGACGTCACCACGCAACTTCTTAACGCCATTGAAACCGTGTCCCGGCACAAGCCCTTCTTTACTTCGGAAATCGCGGAGCGCGTCCTGGAGGGCTTTTTGCGCCTGGGAGAAATGCCGGCGTCGGACGGCAGCGCTCCCGGACTGTTGACTCCGCGCGAGCGTGAAATCGTCCAATTGCTGGCCGAAGCCCGCAGCAACAAAGAGGTGGCGACTACGCTCGGCATCAGCGTGAAAACTGTAGAAACCCATCGCGCGTCGATCATGCGTAAGCTCGGTATTACCTCCATCGTGGACCTGGTCCACTACGCCATCCGGAATCACCTGGTCGCGCCCTGATCCTCCTCGGGGATTTCCGTTTCGGCGCGGCATTTTCTACGATATATTGACGAAGCTTTTCACGAGTGAGGGGGCGATGCCGAGAACCGTCCGCTGTGGGTTGATTCAGGCCAGCAATGCGCTGAGCCCATCTCAGCCCCTTGAAAGAATCAAGAAAGCCATGATCGAGAAGCACTTGAAGCTCATCGAGCAGGCTGCCAAGAAAAAGGTCCAGGTGCTGTGCCTGCAGGAGCTCTTCTACGGTCCTTATTTTTGCGCGGAACAGGACAAGCGCTGGTATGAGCTGACGGAGCCCGTGCCCGACGGCCCGACCATCAAGATGATGCAGAAGGTCGCCGCCAAACATCGCATGGTGATGGTGGTCCCTGTCTACGAGAGAGAGATGACCGGGCTCTACTACAATACCGCCGCCGTCATTGATGCAGACGGCAAGTACCTGGGCAAGTATCGCAAGCACCACATCCCGCAGGTGGCGCCCGGCTTCTGGGAAAAGTTCTACTTCACGCCCGGCGATACCGGCTATCCCACATTCCAAAGCAAGTACGCCCGCATCGGGGTCTACATTTGTTATGACCGCCATTTCCCCGAGGGCGCGCGCGTGCTGGGCATGAATGGCGCTGAGATCGTCTTCAATCCATCGGCGACCGTGGCCGGGCTCTCCGAGTATCTGTGGGAGCTCGAACAACCGGCGCATGCCGTGGCCAACGGATATTTTGTAGGCGCCATCAATCGCGTGGGCCGGGAAGCGCCGTGGAACATCGGCGAGTTCTATGGCAAGAGCTACTTTTGCAATCCGCGCGGCAAGATCGTCGCCCAAGCCAGCCGCAACAAAGATGAAATCGTAGTGGCCGATCTCGATTTGGACATGATCGCCGAAGTGCGCAACACCTGGCAGTTCTTCCGCGACCGCAGGCCGGACAGCTATGCTCCCCTGGTTTCGCAGACGGGGAAAGCGGCTGGAGGTTAAGGGATCGGGTGATCGGGTGGTCGGGTGATTGAAGCCCAGAATCGCGACAGGCCTTGGGAGTTCTAGCGCCGGAGGCGCGAAATAAGGTAGCCCACCCTGAAGGCGTAGCGGCGAAGCCGTGAGCCGGGAAGGGTGGGTAGGCAACGAGACCGGGTCGAGCCCCGGAAGGGGCGGCACAAGGTTGCGAACAGTCATGGAATTGAGCATCAAGGAAATCGTCAAAAACAACCTCACACATTTTTCGTTCCTTCGGGGCGAGAATGCCTATTACACGGTTGTGGTTCATGGGACTAAGTTCGTGTATCCCGTCAGCCTCAAGGATCTGGACGGCGCTTCAATCTTTGCGGAGATGAAAGCCATCACCCTGATGCGGTACATCCGGAAGGCCCTTGAGGACAAGACTTTCGTCAAAGGCGGCTGAAGCCAGCAGCTAGGAGCCAGAAGCTAGTTAGCTAAACAACCATGTCCACACCATCTCGCACCACCAACAAAGACATCCAATCCAGCTCGCTCTATAACCCGGACCTGGCGCCGGTCGCGGCCGAGCGCCGCACATGGACCACCTACAACTACGCTGCGCTGTGGGTCTCCATGTCAGTCAACATCCTGACCTACATGCTGGCCGCAAGCCTCATCCAGGGTGGGATGAACTGGAAGCAAGCGGTGCTTACGGTATTTTTAGGCAACACCATTGTGCTGGCGCCGATGCTTCTGAACTCACATCCCGGCGCGCGCTACGGAATCCCTTTCCCAGTGCTGGCGCGAGCCTCGTTCGGCGTGCTGGGCGCTAACGTCGCGGCGGTGCTACGGGCGCTCGTCGCCTGTGGATGGTTCGGGATCCAGAGCTGGATCGGCGGCGAAGCCATCAACACGCTGCTGGGTACGGTGTGGCCCGCGTGGCGCGGTAATCCCTACGGCACCGCCATCTGTTTCATGGTTTTCTGGGCTATCAACCTGGCGGTCATCCTCAAGGGCATCGAGTACATCCGCTTTCTGCAGGGCATGAGCGCGCCCATCCTGCTGGGCGTGGGCGTGCTTCTCCTGGTCTGGGCCTGGAAGAGCGCTGGCGGCTTCGGGCCCATGCTATCGTCGCCGTCGCAGTTTCGCACCACCAGTGATTTTCTGAAATTCCTGATTCCGGCGCTGAACGGAACGGTCGGCTTCTGGTCTACGGTCTCGCTGAACATTCCCGACTTCACGCGTTTTGCCAAAGACCAGCGCGGTCAGGCTGTGGGCCAGGCCATCGCTTTGCCGCTGACCATGACGCTGTATTCCTTCATCGGTGTGGCTGTGACTTCCGCCACGGTGGTGATCTACGGATCGGCGATCTGGGATCCGGTGCAACTGCTCAGCCGTTTTCATTCGCCGGTGGCCGTCATCATTTCTCTTCTGGCGATTCTGCTGGCCACTCTCAACGTCAACATCGGCGCCAACGTAGTCTCACCCGCCAACGATTTTTCCAACCTATGGCCGCGAAAGATTTCCTTCAAGCTGGGCGGCGTGATTACCTGCTTCATCGGCGTGGCCATGATGCCCTGGAAGCTGCTGGCCAATCCCAACAACTTTATCGTCGTGTGGCTGGGCGGATATGGCGCTGTGCTCGGCCCGCTTGCCGGGATCCTGATCTGTGATTACTGGATCATTCGCCGCAAGCATCTTGTTCCTGACGATCTCTACCTGCGCGGCGGCGCCTACGAGTACTCCGGCGGCTTCAACTGGCGCGCGATTGCGGCTCTGGTGGGCGGCTCGTTCGTAGCACTGGTGGGACTGGTGGTTCCGCAAGTGCGGTTCTTGTATGACTACTCATGGTTTGTGGGGTTCGTGGTGGCGTTTGCAGTGTACTGGACGATGATGCAGTCCAAGAGGCAGCAAGTCTCAATCTTGGAGTAGTGCATGGAAATTGCTTTGACTCCGCTCGAGTTCGCGCGGCGCGCGCGGCGGCTCTATTTCGGACGCGAAGCCGTAGTCGAGGGCGATCTTCGGTTGACCTATGCCCAGTTTTTTGAACGCTGCGATCGCTGGTCGGCCGCGCTCCAAAAGCTGGGGGTCAAACAGGGCGACCGCGTGGCCTACATTGCACCCAACACCCACGC
>DATFQZ010000162.1:0-10570 GCA_035263765.1 Candidatus Angelobacter sp.
GAAGGGGCGTTGCTGGCGGTTCGTCATTATCCCGGAGTCCGGGTGTTGCTGGTGGGACCGGAAGAACGGCTCAAACAAGAGCTGGCGGCCCATCCCACAGCCGGCAGCGCTGCCCTGGAAGTTGTCAACGCGACCCAGGTCATCGGCATGGATGAAAAGCCGGTGCAGGCAGTGCGCAGCAAGCGCGATTCCAGCATGCACGTGGGCTTGCGCCTGGTGCGCGAGAAAAAAGTTGTAGGCTTCGTCACGGCCGGGAACACGGGAGCGGCCATGGCCACCGGCAAGATGGTGCTGGGCGCGTTGCCCGGCGTCGATCGTCCCGCGCTGGCCAACGTCTTTCCGACTTCCACTCGCAAGCCCGCCATTTTGATTGACGTGGGCGCCAACGTCGATTCCAAACCCCACAACCTGGCCCAGTTCGCGGTGATGGGCGAGATTTATTATCGCGCCATCTTCAACAAGCCCAAGCCCACCGTGGGCCTGCTCTCCATTGGAGAAGAAGAAACCAAAGGCAACGAGCTCACCCGCGACACGTTTTCGCTCATGAAGGCGCTGCCGGTCAACTTCATCGGCAACGTGGAAGGCCGCGACCTCTACAACGGCCGCGTGGATGTGATCGTGTGCGACGGTTTTGTCGGCAACGTGGCGCTCAAAATCTCCGAAGGCCTGGTGGAAGCTGTGCGATTTCTGCTGAAGGAGTCGTTGACCTCAACCATCACGGCGCAAGTCGGCGCGCTGCTGTCGCGCAAAGCCTTTACCGACTTCGGGCGCAAGCTTGATTACTCCGAGTATGGCGGCGCCCCGTTGCTGGGCGTGAAAGGTGTGGTCATCGTGGGCCACGGGCGCTCGAACGCCAACGCCATCAAGAACGCCATCCGCGTGGCCAAGCAGTACTACGAATCCGGCGTCAACGCCCGCATCGAACAAGACCTCGGTAAGGCCCGCCGCGGATCCGAGCCGGCAGCCGATTGACCTCCAATGAACGCTTCCACGATCGCTTTCCTCTTCCCTGGTCAAGGATCACAAGCCGCAGGCATGGGCAAGGAATTAGCCGAGCTTTATCCCTTGGCGCGGCATACATTTCAGGAAGCTGACGACGCCCTTGGCTTCGCCCTCTCCCGGCTTTGCTTCGAAGGCCCCGACGACCAGCTCAAGATGACAGAGAACACGCAGCCGGCCATCCTGACCGTGAGCACTGCGGTGGCCCGCGTGCTGAAAGAAAAAGGCGTGACGCCGCGGTTCGTCGCCGGGCACAGCCTCGGCGAATACTCCGCGCACGTGGCTGCCGGTACGCTGAAGTTTTCGGACGCGGTGCGCACCGTGCGTAATCGCGGAAAGTACATGCAAGAGGCTGTGCCTGCAGGCCAGGGCGCCATGGCCGCCATCCTGGCCATGTCCCTCGATCAGCTACGGCAAGTCTGTGCCGACGCGGGGCAAGGCGAAGTGGTGTCGCCTGCCAACATCAATTCGCCTGACCAGATCGTAATCTCCGGCAGCGCCAAGGCTGTGGAGCGTGCCGCGGAGCTTGCCAAACAGCGCGGCGCTAAGCGCGCCGTCATACTTCCGGTAAGCGCCCCCTTCCACTGCGCGCTGATGCAGCCCGCGCAGGACCGCTTGGCCAAAGATTTGCTGGCTCTCCAATTTTCTGACCCCGCGATTCCGGTGGTCGCCAACGTTGACGCCGAGCCTAAGACGTCCGCCTTCGACGCCCGCAACGCCTTGATCCAGCAGGTAACCGGCGCGGTGCGTTGGTCAACCTGTGTCGCGAAGCTGATCACACTAGGCGCCAAGGTCTTCATCGAGGCCGGCCCCGGCAAAGTCCTTACCGGCCTGATGCGCCAGATCGACCGTGCCCAGACGGCAGCCAACGTGGAAGACGAAGCGTCGTTGCAGAAGACGTTGGGCGTGTTAGCGGCTGCGCCAGACTAAGTATGTGTGGCACCGGCACTCTTGCCGGTGCTTGCTTCTTTCTTGAAGGACGCAGCGCACGGGCAAGAGTGCCCGTGCCACACAATCATGCTCTCTTCGAATGCCGTTCACACAGCCTGATCATTTCTTCTCTTTCTGCTCCCTTGATTCCCGTGGCCAAACCGGGCTCACCAGTTCCATGCGCCAGACCGGGCCGCCCAGCGCGAGGGGGCCCTCCATCTTGATGAATGCAGGGGCTTCGCCCTGGAGAATCCACACGTGGGTGTCTGGCGGCTCCTTCCCCAGTAGGGACGCGAAAGCGCCGGTGAGCCCACCAAGTTCGGCTTTCACCGCGTAATGCATGGCTTTGTGGGTACCGCTGCCGGTGGAAAACGTCTCCTCGCCTTGGGGAGTAATTCCTAGCCTGACCAGCTTTGGTTTCGGCGTCGCAACCACCATCGACAATTTGATCTCCGGCGTGTCAGGGCGGACATTCTTCAACAAGACCGGGACAATGCCATTGGCTACGTTGGGCTGCAGCTGCAAGCGCTCGGTTTCGGTTTTCTCCTTGCCACCTTCGGTGTAAGTGACAGTAGATTCCCCAGTGGAACCGTTGACCTGCAAATCCAGCGGATGCTCGAAGGCCGGCCCCTTCTCAATCAGGTGATCGCTGAGCAGTCGAAAGGAGCCGCGTTGTGAAAAGATCGCGGTATCGTCATAGGTAGAGCCGTCTTTGAAATGAAAAATCAACCGGCTGGTCACGCGATCGCCGCGGATGTTCTGGATCAGGTCGCCATCGGCGAGATTCGCGCCTTCGAGAGTGCGTAGTTCCAGAAAACCATGGACCAGGCCTTCCGGGTGCTGGACCGCTACTTGCCCTTCTTCTGGCCGGCTGCTGTGGAAGATCGCCGCGCACACGATCACCACAAATACACATAAGGAGATCTGCTTTCCAGAGCTCATGATGTTACTGATGCTCCCGGCGGGCTCTCCGTGGCCCTGTTGGAGGCACGTTACGGCAGTCGTTACATTGCCGATTCCCCCTTCGCGTCATAGCAAAGGCAACAAGAAAAGAACCGCGCCAACGACACAACGCCCGGCACACTGTTGCGGAAATAATCGATAGATGCACATTGCCCCGTTTGGTGAACGAGCATATGATGGCGCGGCATAGTTCACCATCGGCGTTGCGCCGCGGAGCGAATTTCGCTGCGAACTTGCCGGGTTGGAGGGGCTTCCATGATTCGTGCGCTGCTTCCGTTACTGCTGGTGTTGTTCCAGGCGGGTGCGCAAACTGCGCTGAAGCCTGCAATCGAAAACGAGCGTGTGGTGGTCTGGGACGTTCCTGATTCCGCTGCGGCTCAGCCTCTCGATGCCGTTGTGATCTCGGCTTCAGGCAATGCGGCGTTTCTCCCCAAAGGCACCCCGCCCAAGATCTCCGGACGATCGATCGTGATCGATCTGAAAAATCACAATGTGCCTCCCATCGAAAACACGAGCGGCTATCCCCTGGCATTTCCTCGTCCGGGCGTCAAGAAGATTCTGGAGAACGATCGGGTCATCGTCTGGGACTACTCATGGGCTCCCGGTGTCCCCACCCCGATGCACTTCCACGACAAAGACGTCGTGGTGCTTTTCCTGGAAGACGGCGACCTTAAATCGACTGCTCCCGATGGACAATCTGCGGTGAATTCTTATACGCCGGTAACAGTCCGATTCAATACCCGCAATCGTACGCACTCCGAGACTCTGGTTAGGGGAAAACAGCGGGCAATTATCACAGAGCTGAAATAGGTTCCAGGCGCGATGAGAATGCCAGGAGAAGACAGTGTACGAAGTGATTCTAAAACGGTTTGAAAAACCCGATGAAACCAGGACATTCGAGAAAGGCAAGTTCGAACTGGTGCGGCTTGGCAGCATGACGATCGGGCGCGCGACCTATGAGCCAGGCTGGAAATGGTCGGTTCATGTCGGCAATGGGGCCAAGAGCTGCATGGTGGAGCACGTCGGCCTTGTGATTTCAGGTCGCGCAACTGCCGCGATGGACGACGGCCGTGTAATCGAAATAAACGCAGGCGACGTGTTCTACATCGCCCCGGGTCACGATAGCTGGGTGGTCGGGAATGAGCCTTATGTGTCGTTGCATTTCATGGGCGCTAACGAGTACGCGCAGAAGAAAGCATGAACCGCCGCGCTCATGAGAGAAAGCCAAAGACCCTTACCGCGGATTTGCGCGGATGAACGCCGATTTCATCTGGTCAAAGAGCCAATAGCTACGAGCCAAAGGCTGAATGCTAACGGCTAAGTGCCAATTGCTGCTTCATCGTGGCGCATGGCACAACGCTTGATAGGGCGAGAATGTGATGGCCTTGCTCTTCTTCTCCACCCACAATGACGTCGGTTCTGAGCGTTTGTTGACGATCACCGTCACGATCACGCCGCTCGCGGAGCCGGAGCTACGGGTCTTGAACTCGGTGGAGCAATCAATGGAGTGCGAGGTGATGGGGCCGTAGTCGCCGGAGGGTCCCCAGTCCAGCTTGAATTGCGGGAAGGTATATTCGTCCTTGTACTTCTCGGGATGCTGTTTCCAATCAGGGTCGGCTTTCCATATGCCGTACGCGGTTTCAAAATCCTGGCGCTGCAGGGCCTCAAAAAACTTGTTGACCACACGCTCTTCAGGCCAGTAGCGGAAGAACCACCAGAAAATTGCGCCGGCAATCAGAATGACCACCGCCAACCCGATCAGCCGCCAGCGCCGCTGTGCCGGACGGGGATCGTATTCTTTTGCGTCCATCAGGGCCATGAGAAAGTTTCCTCAGAGTGTACGTTTGAACAGCGCGGTGGAAAAGGCAAACATCACGAAAGCGAACACACCAAGATACAGCAGGTCAGACCAGATTGCAGCGAATCCCACCCCTTTGAGCAGGACCGCCTTGAACCCGTGCACAGCGTAGGTAAAAGGATCAATCCAGGCAATCCAACGCAGCCATTTGGGAAAGGCTAGCACTGGATAAATGGCTCCACTGGGAAAATACAGCAGCGTATTCAAGATGCCGAACATGGCGCGCGGGACGAGCGGATCGTTCACGCGGACCATCATCAGGAACATCATGGCGATGAACGCAAAGGACGTGCTCGCGATCAGCAGTATCAGCCAGAAAAGGTTCACCGGCTGAAACGCTGAGCCCACTCCGGCAATGAGCGAGCCGATTACCGTAAGCACAATACCCGCGCCCATGGCTTTAAGCGCGCCGGCCAGGTTCAGCCCCGCCACCAGCTCCATCTTGGTGATCGGCGTAACCAGATATCCTTCATGGACGCCGCGTGCTTTGTCGTCAATGTACACGATACCGCCACCGATCATCACGCTGACGAACATGGCCAGGGCGATCGAGCCAGGCAGAAGATATTTCATGTACTCGTTATAGGGATACAGCTCGACCACCTGCAGCACGATCTGCTGCACTACGCGCGGCTCCACGTCCGGCTGGTTGAGTGCATCCACCAGCTCGGTCATGGTGTTTTCGAACGTGGAGGTCATGAAGTTGTCAGTGTTGTCGAGCACCAGGCCGATCCGGGGACGCGCGCGCATGTATACGTCGCGCGAGAACTGTGGTGGAATGACCAGGCCGGCGTTGAGCTCGCCCTTGCGGACGTCGTTCACCATCAGCTTCTCGTCGGTGTAGACGATGGGCTTGAAGGTACGTGCGTTGCTCTCCACCGCGCGCAGTGATTCGAGGATGCGCACCGCTTGCGGGCCGTGGTCATGGTCCACAATGCCCAGCCTGGCATCGCGGATCTTGCCGCCGAAGGCGTTGCCGAGCACGATCAGCTGTACCAGGGGAAACACCATAGCCGCCATCATCAGCGCCGGCGAGCGGAAAAACTTGCGCAGATCGCGCTCTACGATGGCCATCATGCGTTCGCTGCGAAAGAATTTCAGCACGGCTCACTTCCCCCAGACCACCGGCGATTGATAAAGCGGCGCGTCGGCCAACTGGTCGCGCAGCTGGCGTCCGGTGTAGTGGACGAACACGTCGTCAAGTGTGGTGGTCTGCACGGTGAGCGATTTGATGGCAACCCCCGCGCGCACCGCCGTCTCCACCAGGTCGGTTGTGGTTCGGGAACCATCGTCGGTAAGGATGCGGTACATCTCGGCGCCCTCCGGCTGCACGGAGTTGACTCCCGCAAGCTTGGTGAGCGTCTGCTGCCAGTCTGCGGGCGGGTTGAGAAACTGCGTCTCAATTACGCTGGAGCCGGGTATGCTGGCCTTCAACGCGCGTGGCGTATCGAGGGCCACCAGCTTGCCGTGATCCACGATGGCAATGCGGTCGCAAAGGCGATCGGCTTCGTCCATGTAATGGGTCGTGATAAGCACCGTGAGGTTGCGCTTCTGCTTGATGTTGGTGATCATCTCCCACACCGCCACGCGCGAGACGGGATCGAGACCGGTAGTGGGTTCGTCGAGAAAAAAAATCCGGGGGCGATGCACCAGACCGCGCGCGATTTCCAGCCGGCGCCGCATTCCCCCGGAGAGGTTTCGCGCCGGAGCGTCGCGCCATTGCGTAAGATCAACCAGAGCCAGCAGCTCGTCGATCGACCGCTCACGCTCTGCCGCGGGAATTCCATATAGCTTGGAATAGATGCTGAGGTTCTCCCAAACCGTGAGATCCCCGTCGCTGGTCATGGCTTGCGGAATTACGCCGATCGAGCGCCGCGCTTTGTTTGGTTCCTTCTGCACGTCAAAGCCTTCGATAAAAGCCGAGCCGCTCGTGATCTCCAGGAGCGTGGTCATCATGCGGATTAACGTGGACTTGCCGGCGCCGTTCGGCCCCAACAGCCCGAAGACTTCGCCTTCTGCCACGTCGAAAGAGACACCATCGACAGCCGTGAAGTTTCCGTAACGCTTCACGATATTCACCACTTGGATGGCTTTCGTCACCGCGGCTGGGGCTTCGGACATCACGAGCCTCCGAGCTTGGATTTCGGCACCATGACTTCGGCCGTCATTCCCGGCACGAGCGTCTTCTTAGCGTTGTCCACCGCCAGCTTCAGCCCAACGGTCTTGATGTCGCGCTTGCGGCGGTTCACGTCACGCTGCGTAGCAAAGTCAGCTTCGGGAGCCTTGAAGATGACTTTTCCGGTGACAACGTCGCCGGAAGGCAGACGCACCTTGAGCTCATCACCGAGAGCGATCTTGACGGCGTCGGTCTCCGGGATCGACGCGCGGACCCACGTATCACTGAGATCGGTAACGATAACGATGGCTTGACCCGGATTTACGACTTCTCCTTCGCGCGCCGCGCGGACCGTAACCGTGCCGTTCACTGGCGCCGTGACCTTGGTGTATCCCAAGCGGGCTTCCGCGGCTTCGAGCTGCGCCTGCGCATTCACCGCCTGCGCCCGCGTAGCCGCGACCGTGCTTTCAGCGGCGGTGGCCTGGTGCGTGCGCGCCTGTGCCGTGGTCAGATCGGCCTGCGCGGCGTGCACCTGATCTTCTTCGGCGCGCACCAGCGCCTGCTGCGCTTTCCATAGCGCCGCAGCCTGATCGGCCTGCTGCTGAGAAACGATACCCTGTTGTGCAAGCGCAATGGAGCGCCGGGAGTCAGACTCGATGCGCTGCAAGTCCGCCTGCCCTTGCGCCAGCGTGGCTTGCGCGGCGCGCAGCCGGGCCTGCGCGTTCACGACGGCGCTGGACGTTTCGCCGGTAGTGCTGGCTTCGGTGGCGCGCGTTTGAGCTACCTGATTCCGCAGGCTGTTCAGAAGCGCGGCGGCTGCCTGCCGATCGGCCGTGAGTTCCTGCGAATCGAGCACGGCGATCGTCTGCCCGGCTTTCACTTCGTCGCCTTCGTCCACGGCCAGCCGCTCGACGCGTCCCATGATCTTGGGGCTTACGACGACCTGGTTGGCGTCCACGGTGCCGATCAGCACCAGATCGGAGGTCCGGTCGGTGGAAAGGAAGTAGTAGACCGCCGCGATCACCAGCAGCAGACCCAGGAATCCGAAGAATTTGTTTCTCTGGCTCACTCGCCCTTCCCTTTTCCCGCGCGCGCAGGCACGAACAGCGCGGCGGAAACAAAATCGAGCACTGCCGCGCGGCGCGCCGCAATGCGTTCCGGCGAAACCGGATCCCCCGGATTCATGACCTGCTGCGCCGGGAGGCTGATGAAATAGAAAAGAATGGCGCCCAGGACGGAAGTCAGCGTCTGCGCGGGATCGACTTTACGAAACTCGCCGCGTTCGATGCCCTCGCGGATCAGGCTGACCAGCCTCAGATAGTTTGGCTTCGCGTAACGTTCCAAAATACGGCTCGCCACCGGCGACAGCGTGCGTCCCGCGCTCCGCATGAATTCCCGCTGCACCAGCCTGGGATAGAGGGGGGCGCTGGCAATGTAATCGAAGTGGGCCTGGACGTAGTTCAGCAATCGCTCGCGCGGCGGCGATTCCTCGTGCTCCAGCACCGCGGTTACCCGGTCCGCCAGGCCGGAGAAAACCTGCTCGAGAGCCGCCGCGTAAAGGCCCTCTTTGTCCTTGAAGTAGTAATAGAGTAGCGCTTTATTGACACGGGCACGGCGGGCGATCTCGTCGGTCCGGGCGCCGGCAACGCCTTCATGGGCAAACTCTTCCTGGGCTGCTTTGAGGATGGCAGCCCGCGTCTTCTCCGGCTCGCCGCGCGAGCCGGGACGCCGGATTTTAGGGGTAACACGCATTTAACTAACCAGTTAATTAGATTATCCAACATGGTCTTGGTTGCACGCAAATTAAAATCTCTTTGATGGGGATGGTGGGCCGCGAAAATTGCGGAGGAATCGCACAGCCTCAACGTAGAGACGTGGCACTGACACATCTCCAATGCCGACAGGGCATGACCTATCCGGCAGCGTCGGCGATGGCCCTGTTCTGATTCTCGTGCCAAACGGCTCCTCGTTTGAGAACAAGACGCGGCGGTGCCGCGTCTCTACGCGATGGTCTTCTGGGCTCCCGTTCACGATTTCGGGGTGTTTGTTAAAATCATCTGTTTGCCCACTCACCGTTGCTCCACCAGGAATTGAATGTCTGAAACCATGCTTGCCGTTGTGAAGCCGGCGCCCGCGCCGGGAGCAGACGTGCGTCAGATGCCCGTCCCGCAGATCGGGCCGGACGACGTGCTGGTGAAGGTGAAGGTGGCCTCAGTCTGCGGTACCGACCTGCACATCTACAACTGGGACCCGTGGGCGCAAAGCCGCGTCAGGCCGCCGTTGATTCCAGGGCATGAGTTCTGCGGCTACGTCGTCGCCATAGGGAAGAATGTCACAAGCGTGAAAGAAGGCGATTTCGTCTCCGCGGAGATGCATGTAGCTTGCGGCAAGTGTTACCAGTGCCGCACCGGCGAAGCCCACATCTGCCAGCACGTAAAGATCATTGGCGTGGATTCCAACGGCGCTTTTGCCGAGTTCGTGAAGATTCCCGAGTCCAACATCTGGAAGATCGATCCCAACATTCCTCCCGACTACGCCAGCGTTCTCGATCCGCTGGGCAACGCGGTGCATACCACGCTGGCCGGCGAGATAGCCGCCAAGACTGTGGCCGTGATCGGTTGCGGACCCATCGGGCTGTTTTGCATCGCGGTAGCCCGGGCTTGTGGCGCCAGCGAAGTGTATGCGCTTGAAATCAACGAGCATCGCCGCAAGCTTGCCGCACAGATGAAGGCCGACCACGTACTGAATCCCGCCAAAGACAACGTCTATGAGCAAGTGATGGCGGCCACAGGAGGCATCGGCGTGGATGTGATCCTGGAGATGTCCGGCCATCCTGACGCCATCCGCCTGGGCTTCAAGATCCTGCGGCTCGGCGGCCGCGCTTCCCTGCTGGGAATTCCTTCCAAGCCCATGGAACTGAATCTGGCCGACGACATTATTTTTAAAGGCGCGATAGTCCAGGGCATCAACGGCCGCGAGATGTACAAGACCTGGTACCAGATGAACGCGCTGCTCAAGGCCGGCAAACTCGATATCGCGCCGGTCATTACTGACCGTATGGCCATGGCGGATTTCTCCAAAGGCATGGACCGGCTGAAGAGCGGCGAGGCGAGTAAGATTCTCTTATACCCGAACGGAGTACAAAAAGGTTAGCCGCAGATTGACGCAGACAAACGCAGATCGGGGTTTGGCCGCGAATTCGCGCGAATCCATACGAATCAAAGCAAAGTATGTGGGCTTTCTCTTGCTTTTACTGGATTCGTGTCCTTTCGCGTTGATTCGCGGCTCTTCTTCTCCTTGATCAGCGTTCATCCGCGTTAATCTGCGGCAAAAAGGAACTGAACGATGCCAGTGACTACGAATCGCCCCCAACTCTCGTACCTGACCGACCAGATGAACGACCTGAGGCAGAAAGGCACGCACTTCTCCCTGCGTGTGCTCGAAGGCGAGCAGACGCCCGAGTGTAGGGTTGACGGCCAGCACGTCATCAACCTGGCCTCAAACAATTACCTGGGTCTGACCACCCATCCCAAGCTGCGCGAGGCGGCGATCGCGGCCACCAGGAAATACGGCGTCGGAGCAGGGGCGGTGAGGACGGTCAGCGGAACCATGACCATCCACATGGAGCTGGAAGAAAAGATTGCGCGCTTCAAGCACACTGAAGCCGCCGTGGTCTTTCAGTCCGGCTTCACCGCCAACGCCGG
>DATFQZ010000163.1:0-8394 GCA_035263765.1 Candidatus Angelobacter sp.
GATGGCAAACGTGTTACCAGCGGTTCGGAGCAAGAGAAATGGCCCCCAGGCGTGGTTACCGAAGAGGTAGTACCAGCCGGACTTCTGATTGCCATCGCGCGAGCGCCGTGATACGTTGCAGCCACTAAACGAGTTCACACATGCATATTGACGATCTCTTGCGAATCGCCATGGAACGCAAAGCATCCGACCTTCACCTGAAAGTCGGCAACTATCCTCACGTCCGCGTGGACGGCGAACTGGTCCCTTTGACCGACCAGGCGCGCGTCTCCGCCGAAGACATGCTGAACATGGCTTTCAGCATGATGTCCAACCGGCAGAAACAGAAATTCAAAGAGTCGGCCGAACTGGATATGGCGTACGGTGTAGCGGGATTGGGCCGCTTCCGTGTCAACGTCTTCCAGCAACGCGGCAACGTCGGGTTGGTGCTGCGCGTGATTCCCACCAAGATTCGCGCCCTTGAAGAACTTTATCTGCCCAAAGTCATCGAGCACATCTGCGAGGAGCAGCGCGGGCTGGTGCTGGTGACCGGCGTGACCGGTTCCGGTAAGTCGACAACTCTGGCCGCCATGCTGGACCGCATTAACTCAGGGCGTCCGGAACACATCATCACGATTGAAGACCCAATCGAATTCCTGCACCGCGATAAAAAAGGCTTCGTCAATCAGCGCGAAGTCGAAGTGGATACACCTTCGTTCGCGTCTGCCCTGCGCGCCAGCCTCCGCCAGGACCCGGATGTGATCCTGGTGGGCGAAATGCGCGACCTGGAAACCATCTCCACCGCGCTACACGCCGCCGAAACCGGCCACCTGGTCTTCTCTACATTGCATACCCTGGACGCGGTGGAAACCATCAACCGTATCATCGCCGTGTTTCCGCCGCCGGAACAGAAGCAGGTACGCATGCAACTGGGCGCCACGTTGCGCGCCGTCATCAGCCAGCGCCTGGTACGCCGCGCCGACGGCGCCGGCCGAGTCCCGGCTTGCGAGATTCTGATCTCCACGGCTTTCGTCCGCGAGTGCATCATGACCCCGGAAAAAACCCGGCTGGTGCGTGAAGCCATCGCCGCCGGCACTTCGCAGTACGGCATGCAGACTTTTGACCAGTCGCTCTATGATCTGTTTTCCCAGGGCCTGGTCAGCTACGAAACGGCGCTCGAAAACGCCAGCAACCCCGACGACTTCAAGCTCAAGGTGCAGGGCATCCACTCCACGGCCGACGCCGCCCGCGAGCAGATGGAGCAAACCAACTTCAGCGTGGGACGAGTCTAAGTGCCCAAAGCGCTTCTGCTGTCTCTGGCCCTGGTTGTTCTCGCAACCAGGGCTTTTTGTATGAAAGGAATGGAGTTTGACTGCGCGGAGCTAGGGCCGGGCGCCAGCCAATCCTACGAGCAGACATTTCAGGTGCGAAACAAGTTCGTTTCCACGCTGGTAGTCGGTGTTGAGGCCAGCAATCCCGGAACATCAAAGGCTCCCAAGTGCCACGTCAAGTGGACTGTGACTGCTAAGCTCCTCGGCCGCTCTAGAGTCTTGTTTCAGCATGAAAACGATCCTGAATACCCCACGAACGGAGTCGCTTTCGACGGCACTTCGCCAGACGGCACGAAGCTCCTTCTGGACTTCTTTACCGCGGGCGGCGATTACACCGGCCATCGCCCCGCAGTCTACGATCTGACCACCAACACCTGGCAGATCCGGGACGTAGGCATCAGGGTCACCGAGAAACTACCGCGCTGCGATTACTTCACGATGATTCAGGGCGTCACCGACGCCGGTGATGTCGTGCTGTACGTTCCCAAAAGCATCTACGTGGACAAGGGCTGTCCCGATCAGGGAGAATGGGTGCTGAACATGAAGACCGACGCGATCACGCGTGTCGACAAAGCTGATGCGCCGCCCCAAACGCAACCTTCTCGATGAAAACTCCCTGTATGATTACGCCGTAGCCGCGCTCAGCCGGCGCATGCGTTCCGTTGCCGAACTTAAACGCCTGATGCGGAACCGCTGCCCGGACGAGGACGTAATCGAAGAGGTCGTCGCTCGCCTCAAAGATCGTAAATATTTGAACGATTCCAGCTACGCAGCCGCATACTCCGCCTTCCGGCGCGACAACCAGAAGTTCGGCCGCCGCCGCGTGGTCACCGACTTGAAGATCAAAGGCATCCACAGCAGCGTGATTGAAAGGGCTGTGGAGGAAGCGTATTCCGAAGTCGATGAAGCTGCACTGGCGCGGGCGTTCCTCAAGCGCAAACGGCTCAAGAAGCCAGCGAGTGGAAACGAGGCTGCACGCATCTTTCGGGCTCTGATGCGCGCCGGCTTCGGGGTGGGCACGTGCGTCCAGGTCCTGAAGAGTTGGGACGTGGATGATGAAGTTCTTACAGCGCTGGCTGAAGGACCGGATGGATAAAAAAAACGGGGAGACATGCGTCTCCCCTTCCATTGCGATAGTCGGTCTTGGTTGCTATCTGGGGTTGGTCTCCTTGATCGCGTCCAGCTTCTTCTGCTGTTCCGGAGTGAGGATCGAGCTCATCTGTGACTTGTGAGATTGACGGATTTCCGCTACTTTGGCTTTCTTCTGATCGGGACTCAATGAAGCGTCATCTTTGACGGTCTTGAGTTGCTGGACTTCATCCTGCACGATACCCTTAATCTGGCTCTTTTGGTCATCGGTCAGGTTCAGTTCACTGCTGAGTTCCTGCAGTTTGGCTTGTACTTTCGCCCGCGTTTCCGGGTCCGCGGCTTGGTCGGTCTGGGTCGCCGCCTGCGATGCAGCGTTGCCCGCCTGAGAGGCCGCCTGACCTGCCTGAGAGGCCGCTTGATCAGCGGTGCTCTGGGCAAAGCCTTGCAGACCGGCGAGAGCTAGGAAGAGTGCACACGTCAACACGAACAACATCTTTTTGTTCATTTTTTTTCTCCGTTAGGTCGGCCAGTTTGTTTGGACGAAAGGCGTACTTGTGTTGATGCTCGGCCGGCTTCGGCAGCGGTCTCAAACGCAGTCTGAATTTCCCTGGGAGGGTGTCCCGTAGTTTTTCCGGGGAGCGCCGTTCACCTGGACGCAAAGAAGGCCGCTACCACCCAGAACCTTGAGAACTTATCGGCATCGGGACGGAAGCAAACACCGATGTTCATGCGCCGCACGTTGGGATCCGCCGCGGCCTTCTCCATGGGCGGAGGAAGGTTGGCGGGTTGGGTCGCGCTAAAAACCGTGGCTTGCATAGCTCCGTTCGTGCCTAGCAGGACAGCCTCGGGTTCCAGTTTGCCGGCGCACGCCTGGTCGTCAAGCCTGCGATCCGGTTCGGAACCAACCGGTCCGAAGCCATGCGCTTTCCGTGCGCGATTGAAGGCCGCCACTACTTCCTCGCGAAATTCCTCCGGGGAATAGGCAGGCAGAACACGCGCGAAATCCTGCGCAACGTAAACCCGTTTCCCCGCCTGAACCACAGCTACACCGACGGCATTGTATTTCGTGGTCAGGATGTTGGCGCGGTGGCCAGGAGAGGTCATTAAGCCGAAGTGGGCGTCATCAATATTGTCGGCGACTGCAACGTTCTCTGCTACGGCGTCGAAACGTTCACCGGTCGACCCCACCCGTTGTTGCAGTGGCAACTCTCCGGGCAACAAGTGAGAGAGCTCGCCTTGGCGGGCCATTTGTTCGGCATGCGCGCGTGCCGCCGTGGCCAGGTTGGCGTTCCAGTCGAGCTTTTCCAATCCATCGCGCTCTCTGGCTGCATTCAGCAGCTCAAAGAGCTGCCGTTCCTGGGGCAAAGGGGTTTTCGGAGACTGGCCACTCGCGGCCAAAACGGCCGCTTGAATGACGATGGCAGCGAGAATCCGGTTCATTCCTACTCAGGATTGTAATCCAGAGCGAATCATCAGCCTTACTGACGTCGGTAACCTCGGGGACCACCCCAGAGGCACCGGGACACCGAGGACAAAGCTTCTTGCCCCAGATAAACGCAGAAAGACGCAGATCTTCAAAGAATTAAAACGTTGCGAAATGCGGGCCCAATCTGCGTTGATCTGCGTGAATCAGCGGCTATTGGTTCTTTCTCCGTGCCTCCGTGTCTCCGTGGTGAGCTGCTAGCTTCCGCCTACGCGCCCTTTTTCGCCTTGATCTCGCCCAGGATACGGTTGATCTCGTCTTCCTTCTCCAGTTGCGCGAAGCGGTCTTCGATACTGGCCGACGATTCATCCAGAAGGTCGGTCTTGGCGCGGCCGATCGCCTCCTGGCGCATGACCTTGTGCTTCATACGCTCGAAGGTAGCAGCATGGTCGCGGGTGTCGGCGCCGTTGCGCGCGTCGGCGGCCTTATCCAGCGTGCGCGCGCGGCGGCTCTGCGCTATCAGCATCTCGCTTTTGGAAACAGCTTCTTCCAGCTTCTGCTGCAGCTTGTTCAGAGCTGTTTTCAGAGTCTCCACCTGGAGGCGCTGGTCGACTACCTGCTGGGCAAAGCTCTCCGTGAGCTGCCGGTAATGTAGCGACCGTTCGATGGCGGCGCGCGCCAGGTCGTCCTGCTGTTTGCCGACTGCCAGCTCCGCCTTGCGCTCCCAGTCAGCGATTTTCTCTTCGTTCTCCTTCTGCTTCTTCTCCAGCAGATGCTGGTCGGCAATGGCGATGGCCACTTGCGTTTTCACCTGAAGCAATTGATTCTCCATGTCCAGGATGACCTGCTTGATCATTATTTCCGGATGTTCCGCCTTGTCGATCAGATCGTTCAGATTCGCCCGAATTAGCGTTGATACCCGCTCGAGTAATGCCATAACTCCTCCGATTTACCATTTATTTCCGATAACTTTTCCCCGCCGGGGCAGATCTTCTAGCTCCGGTAATAACCAAACAACAGACTCAACAGGAACACGGTGATGCCCGCCAAGAGCAACACTGTGGGCACCAGAACCCACATGCCACGAAAAGGCCTTCCCATAGCGTTGTAATTGAGCACTTGCCAAAAAGCGCAGACCAGCACAACACTCACCACAAGCTGAATCAGCGCAACGATGCCGGCGCTGTTGACGCGCAAGATTAACCACGTGGCCAAAGACGCCTGGCCAAGGATGGCAAGAAGTATGGATGTCGCGAGAGTATTTTTGCTGCTCCAGCGGTTCGGCTGCATGGCAATGCTGAAATGCACCGCAACTCGATCCGGGAGACGGCTCCATGCAGTCCACAGCTTGACCACAAGAGCGCCGGCCAAACCCCAGATCACGGGAATGACAAGCTGTGGATTCATACCTTGGCCTCATGGGAGGTGCGGGAATCCTGCACCTGAGGACGCCGGGCAAGGAGGGAGCCAATCAACATGCCAATGGCCAGCCCCGTCCCTAGCCAGAAGATCCAGCTTCCCGAGAGAATTCCGGCCATGACACCCAGCACGATCCCCAGAACCATTCCTGTCAAAGAAATCTTCTTCACGGTCGTCCTACCCCTCCGTCTTCCGTCTTTCTCGCCAGAGCCCCTGCCGTGCCGCCCTGAGCCACTGGGCGCCCAGGGCGGCAAAACATCTACTTGCTTGCGGCTTTGCCCTTGCCTGCCGCTGGCGTGTCATCGTCCCCTGCCGGCTTAGGGGCTTTGTCGCCGATCTGCCGGACTTTGGACAGCAGATCGGTAATGCTCATGCCGGAAAGCGACTCGAACAGCGCGGGGACCTGCGCCGCGATCTGCGCCATGTCGCCGGTGATCTTGCTGGCTCCAGCCGATGTTCCATTGCCCGTGGAGACGATGGTGATCTTGTCCACGTTGGAAAGCGGCTGGGCCATGGCCCGAACCACGTCCGGCAAGCCAGTGATCAGTTTGTCCACCACCGCAGCCTGGTTGTACTCCTGGTAAGCTTCAGCCTTGATGTTCATGGCCTTGGCTTCGGCCTCGCCTTTCTTGAAGATGATGTCGGCTTCGGCTTCGCCCTGTAGACGGATCGAGTTGGCCTTGCCTTCAGCTTCCGCGATCAGGCGCTGCTTCTCGGCTTCCGCGAGGTTGAGGATCCGCTGCTTTTCGATCTCCGCCTGCTTGAGCACAGTGGCGATCAATTCGTTCTGGCGGCGAGCGATCTCGGCTTCCTGCACCTTGATCTGCTGCTCTTTCTCGATCTGCTGGACTTTCACCTGCTCCGCGATCACCTGCTGCTGCTGGACGTTGGTCTGGATCTCATAAGCTTTGTCGGCCTGCGCCTGCTGCTTCTTGACCGTCTCGCCATATTCCGCGCGCTTGACCTCAAGATCGCGCTGCGCTTCCGATTGCTTGGCCAGGGAAAGGGTCTCGGCCAGGACTCGTTCCTGGTCGGCTTGGGCCTTGGCGATGGCGGAAGCCCGGGTCGCTTCCGCGCGTTTGATCGCGGTATCGCGCTCGGCTTCTGCCGCGGCCACGTCCGCATCGCGTTTGATGCGGGCTACGTCCGGGCGGCCCATGTTGGTGATGTACTCGTTCTTGTCGCGCACTTCTTTGATCGTGAACGAGATGACTTCCAGGCCCATTTTGCTCATGTCGTCGGCGCAGGTAGATCGCATGCGGTCGGCCACCATCTCCGGCTCCTTCACGATCTGCTCGACCGTCAGCTGGCCGATGATGCCGCGCAGGTGGCCTTCCATCACCAGGCGGATCAGGCCTTCGCGCTCGTCCGGGGTCTTGGTTAGAAACTGCTCGGATGCCGTCTTTATGGAGACGGGATCAGACTTCACTTTGATTTGCGCTACCGCTTCCACGGTAACGGCCACGCCTTGGTTGGTATAGAGATCCTGCTGCGGCGCCACGTCAAATGACATCAGCTCGAGTGAGAGCAGCCGGTACATTTCAATCATGGGCAGGATGACCGTACCCCGCCCAATCACAATCCGCGTTCCGCGGAACCCATAGACCACCAAGGCTTCATGCGGGCCGGCTTTGCGAAAGAGCCGGGCAAACATTGCCAGCAGAAACAAGGTGCCCACTACAATCAGTGCAGCGATGACCGCAACGGTCGTTCCCCCTTCAAACATACGCCCTCCTGTTATTGCTTCGTTGATAGTTTCTCCGGCGCAATGTCAGCCGGACTCTCAATGTCTTCCCATTTCTGCACGTAGGCGATGCCACGCTCATAACGCGTCACCAACACTTCCTCGCCTTTTGCAAAGGCCAACCCGTCCTCGCTGCGGGCTGCACTGGTCTTGCGTACGCCTTCTTGCGCAAAGATGATCTCTCCGGTACCGCCCGCGCGTATGGATACGCTAACCTTGCCCAGCACGCCCACCATTTCGTAGTCCAAAGGATTGAGGTCACGCTCGTTGGCCATCAATACCTTGGCCACGAAGAAGAACACAATCGAGGCCCCGGTCAAGCCCGACAACGAAGCCAGCACCAGCCCGGCAAAGATCCAGATGTGGCGCAAATGGACCAGCAAATACCCTGTGCCTCCGAACCAGGTGAGAAATGCTGCCAGAGTCATGGGGTTAAAGAATGGAAAATGGGCTCCCGAGCCGTGTCCCGGACCACGGGCTCCGCCCGAAGGATGCCCGGCTGCGTGTCCGGCGCCATGACCGAGAGCTGGAACGTGCACGTGGCCAGGAAAGTGAAAATGAAAATGCAGCGTGCCGCTCAAAAATGAAATGGCAGTGAAAGTGAACCCCACGACAAAGCAGATCAGAAAGATCAGTTCCCAGTTCATGCTATGCCTCGCTTATCTCCGGCTTGCCGGCTTGCGGACGTAACACGTTCAACAGCCGCTCTGCCAGTTGCGGCGTTTCCAATATGGCGTCCATCAGCGCCAGGCAGCGGCGCGATTCTTCGTGCTTCGCCAGGTTCAGGAGCGCTCGGCTCACCAGCGGGTCACCGCGGAATCGCTCCGCCCCCTGGATCAGCCACAAGTCCAGCTTGTCTTCCTCCGCGCTCACATCGGACAGCAACTCGGTGTGGAAGCCCTGGGGATCGTCCACCAGGTAGCCGGGATGGACCTTGAAAAACTTGGCCAGCAGCAACCGTGTCTTGTTGGTCAGGTGAGGCCGCGCTCCGTTTTCAATCTGCGACAGATACGACTGGCTGATTTTCTGCTTCAGCTCTTTGGCGATGGCGCGCACGACTTCCTGCTGCGTCATATCGCGACCCAGGCCGCGCAGATTGCCTTCCACCAGTCGCAGGTACCGCAATTTCTCGCCTAGTTTCATATATTGCAAATCGCAATAATAGTATTTCAATTTGCGATATCTGTCAAGGGAAATAGCGCAAGAATATACCCAATGTTTTCAATGGCTTATGTGCGGTTAGAAGATACGCATGATCTGAGAGGTTTTAGGAAATGGAGAAAGCCGACAAAGACTCCAAGGGGAGCCTGGCCTTCTAACCTGTGTCATGTTGTCTATAACAACGACGGCGGTGTCAAGGGCGTAGGGGAGCGTCGACGCCTTAGGTTTTGAGGAGGCGCCATTTCGCT
>DATFQZ010000164.1:0-8765 GCA_035263765.1 Candidatus Angelobacter sp.
AGGATCGGCGGCAGACTGCGCGCTCAGGGGAATCTGCCCCGCGAGAACGAAACAGCAAAGGACGGCGGTGAGCATTCTGGGTTTTGGCATCGAAAGGCTCCGGCTAATGGGTTAAGAGCGAGATTTTACCACTACCCGCCGAGGCAGCGACTTGTCAGTCCAGCGACCCTGAGCTTAGAGTTATAAGGATGCATAACGGATTGGCATTGCTCTGCTGTTGTCGCCTCTACGGTAACCGAGGCGATGGCATGGACCGTTAAAGCATTTTCCCCAGTACCATCGCCGGTTCTGCGACGATGGACCAATTCCTCAAGCGACAGACACCGGCGGGTACAAACCAGAAAGTAAGGAGTGTTCCCTATGAGTGTTACAGATGAGGTCCTCGCAGCAAACCAGCAATACGCCGGAAAATTCAACCAAGGCGGCCTGACCATGCCCCCGGCAAGAAAGCTCGCTGTCCTGGCGTGCATGGACGCCAGGCTGACGGTCGAACAGCTCCTCGGCCTGAAGACCGGAGATGCGCACATCATCCGCAATGCCGGCGGCGTCGCCACCGTAGACGCATTGCGCTCACTGATCATCTCCCACCACCTGTTGGGCACCCAGGAGTTCGTGGTCATCAACCACACCGACTGCGGCATGCTTACGTTTGAGGATAGCGACCTCCTCAACAAACTTGAAAAGCAAACCGGAACCGCCGTCATTGCGCCAGTCCACTTTCACGCGTTCAAAGACGTAGCCGAAAACGTGCGGCGCCAAGTTGCGCGCATCAAGAGCCACCCCTACATTCCCAGACAAATTTCTGTGCGGGGATTTGTGTACGACGTAAAAACCGGGAAGCTGGAAGAAGTCAGCGCCGAGCGCCCGCTTGCGGTCCCAAAAAGCGCCTGACACGGGCGTCTCTCTCGTGCAACTAACGGCGCGGTCCGATGATTGAGGGAACAGCAAACTCTCTTACATCACCGGACCGCTTTCTTTTGAGATTTGACGGCAGGCAAACCGGGTTCCATAATGAAAGGTTTGCTTGTGTTTGCGATTCTGAATAGGGATTAAGGGATGGCCTCGGTTACATCTCCGGTCGCGCGCGGCGTGCCCCCGATTCGGGCGGGGCAAGGAACATCATTCTTCTGGCGGCGGCTGCATTCGCTCACTGGAATTATTCCGGTGGGCGCGTTTCTGCTGGAACACTTCATCTCCAACGCCTTCGCTACCCGAGGGCCGCAAGCCTACGGCGACCAGGTCAAGTTCCTCACCGGGCTACCCTTTGTCACCGTGCTCGAGTGGGTGGGGATTTATATCCCGCTGCTCTACCACTCGCTGTATGGCTTCTATATCTGGTTTCGCGGTGAATCCAATGTGAGCGACTATCCCTGGGCCGGCAACTTCATGTATGCCGCGCAGCGTTGGACCGGAGCGCTCGCTTTCCTTTATATGGGATGGCACATCTACACCATGCGCATTGCGGGTCCCATTCATCTCATGAATGATCCGCAGGGTGGATTCGTCAAGGTGCAAGCAGAACTTCAACACTGGTGGGCGGGGATGTTTTATGTGATTGGGATCACCGCCGCTTCGTGGCACTTCGCGTATGGTCTGTATTTGTTCTGCGCCAAATGGGGCATCACTGTGAGTAACAGATCACGCAAGTGGTTTGGCAGAGTTTGTATTGTGATTGCGCTTACGTTCATTGCCGTTGGCATGGCGACGATGACAGCTTTCTTCCGTCCGCAGTGGAGGGATGAGTGGAAGAAGCCGCGGCCCGAGCCTCAGGCGACACAAAGCCCAGGGCGCAAATGAAAAGAACAGGAGTGGGTAATTTGGTAACTTGGTAATTGGATAATTGAAAATCGCGCAACTCGCGATCCAATTACTCAATTACCAAATTAACCAATTACCAAATCGCGAAATGGCAGCTCCCAAAATCATCGTGGTCGGCGGCGGCCTGGCCGGGCTGGCGGCGGTCATCAAGATCGCTGAAGCCGGCGGTAAGGTCGACCTCTTCTCCATTGTGCCGGTGAAGCGATCGCACTCCGTGTGCGCACAGGGCGGCATCAACGCCGCCAAGAACCTGAAAGGCGAGGGCGACACCAGCTGGCAGCACTTTGACGACACCATTTACGGCGGAGATTTTCTTGCCAACCAGCCGCCGGTGAAGGCCATGTGTGACGCCGCGCCGGGCATCATTGACTTGCTCGATCGCATGGGCGTGCCTTTCAACCGCACGCCGGAAGGTCTGCTCGACTTCCGCCGCTTCGGCGGCACGCTCTACCATCGCACCGCCTTTGCCGGCGCCACAACTGGCCAGCAATTGCTGTACGCGCTCGACGAACAGGTCCGCCGCTATGAAGCGGAAGGCTGCGTCACCAAGTACGAGGGCTGGGAATTCCTGAGCGCAGTCTTGGACTCGAACCGCGTGTGCCGCGGAATCTGCGCCATGAATCTCCGTACTATGGAAGTGCGCACCTTCCCCGCCGACGCGGTCATCATGGCTACAGGCGGGATCGGCGCCATCTTCGGCAAGAGCACGAACTCTGTGGTGTGCACCGGCTCGGCGCAGTCCGCGCTCTACCAGCAAGGCTGCTACTACGCGAACGGCGAATTCATCCAAGTGCACCCCACCTCGATCCCCGGCGACGACAAGCTGCGCTTGATGTCGGAATCGGCGCGCGGCGAAGGCGGCCGGGTCTGGGTGCCCAAGAACAAAGGCGACAACCGCGATCCCAAAAGCATCCCTGCCGCGGAGCGCTGGTACTTCCTGGAAGAGTGGTATCCCAAGTACGGCAACCTGGTGCCACGGGACGTGGCCACGCGGGCGATCCACAAAGTTGTGTACGAGCATGACCTGGGCATTGACGGCCAGCCGATGGTGTATCTCGATCTGACCCACATCGACCGCGAGACGCTCGACCGCAAGCTCGAAGGCATTCTGGAAATTTACGAGAAATTTGTCGGCGATGATCCCCGTACCACGCCGATGAAGATTTTTCCCGGTATGCACTACACCATGGGCGGGCTTTGGGTGGATTACAAACAGGCCACCAACATCAAGGGCATCTTCGCAGCGGGCGAGTGCGAGTACGGCTACCACGGCGCCAACCGCCTGGGCGCAAACTCACTGGTCTCCTGCATCTGGGGCGGCTTCGTGGCGGGACCGGAAGCCGTGAAGTATGCGAAGGGCCTCGACAAAGCGGCTGGAGGCGTGAACAGCGGTGTGTTCGACGCAGAGAAGAAACGCCAGGACGATTTGAACGCCGGCTTGATGCGTTCGAGTGGCACGGAGAATCCGTTCCGCGTCTGGCGCGAGTTAGGCGAGTTGATGACCAAGAACTGCACCGTCATCCGTTACAACAAGAATTTGAAGGAGACGGACGCCAAGCTGGTGGAGATGCTGGAGCGTTTCCACCGCATCAATCTGAGCGACAAGAGCATGTGGGCCAACACGTCGTTCGCTTTTACGCGCCAGCTTTACAACATGCTGCAACTTTCGCGTGTGATCGCCCAGGGCGCAGCCATGCGCGATGAATCACGCGGCGCGCATTACAAGCCCGACTTCCCGGACCGCGACGACAAAAACTGGCTCAAGACCACCAAGGCTTACTTCGCGGCGGATGCCGACGAGCCTAGGTTTGAGTTTGAGCCCGTAGATGTGTCGCTGATTCCGCCCAGGCCGAGGCGGTATGACATGGCGACGTGAAACATCCTGAGCGTAGCGAGGGAGCCCTACAGTCTTGAATGCTCACGAGCAGGACAAGGAGTTTCTGAACAGCGGACGTTTTGTAATAGCAAATAGGGATCCCCCGCCACGCTCGGGATATAAAACAATGGAGCCACAAGAACGCAAACCGTCGCCGAATTTTTACAAGATCGTGGCCGTGGCTTTTCTCTTCATCGGCGTCGTGCTGATCTGGCAAGCCGCAGTCCGGCATGAATGGTTGTTCTGGGCCCTCGGCATCATGACCATTTTGAACGCAATCATGTCCTTCCTCAAATCACTCGTGCCCCGGGAGACAAAGAACTGATGGCCAAGACCGTCATCTTGAAAATCAAGCGCCAAGAGACGCCGCAGTCCAAGCCGCGATGGGAAGAGTTCGCGTTGACCTGGAAGCCGGGGATGAACGTGATCTCGGCGATGATGGAGATCGCCGCCAATCCCGTCACGCAGTCCGGCCAGGCCACCACTCCCATTGCCTACGACTCAAATTGTCTCGAGGAAGTCTGCGGCTCTTGCGCCATGTTGATCAACGGACGTGCGCGCATGGCTTGCTCCGCGCTGGTGGACTCGCTCGGCCAACCCATCACACTGGAGCCTTTGAGCAAGTTCCCGGTGGTTCGCGATCTGCAGGTGGACCGTGGCGTGCTTTTTGAAAACTTGAAACGCGTGAAGGCCTGGGTTCCCATCGACGGCACCTACGATTTGGGAGCCGGTCCACGCGTGCAGCCGGTGGAGCAGGAGCAGGCCTACCCGGTTTCGCGTTGTATCTCCTGCTGCTGCTGCATGGAGGCCTGCCCACAGTTCAACGAACGCACGGGCTTCGTCGGCGCGGCCACGATCGCCCAGGTGCGGCTCTTCAACCAGCATCCCACAGGCAAAGCCCTGAAGCACGAGCGCCTGCAGGCGCTCATGGGCGACGGCGGCATCCAGGAGTGCGGCTTCGCTCAGAACTGCGTGGAAGTCTGTCCCAAAGACATTCCACTCACCAAAGCCATCGCCGATACAGGCCGCGAAGTCATGAAGCAAGCCATCAAGGATTTTTTCCGCGGTTAAGCTCCTCTTGCGCCCTCCGATGCCCTGCGACCGGCTACTTGTGTGGCACCGGCACTCCTGCCGGTGCTTGCTTCACCCAAGAAGGACGCTTTCGCACAGGCAAGAGTGCCTGTGCCACACCATCTGATTACGTCAGATCGCCTGATCTAGCGTCAGATCCTGCAGCAGCTTGTCCAGCTGAGCCTTCCCTTCTGCCTTCTTCACTGACAAGCCGTCGATGTCGGCTCGGGCGGCTTGTAGTTTGTCCTCCTGTGCGTTCAGCTCATGGGTGTAGCGTTGCAGCAGGGCTTTTTCTTCGACGCTGCCTTTCAGGGCTTTCATGTTCTCCCGCACACGCTGTTGGTCAAGGGTGATCGCCGTGATCTGCGTCTGCTTGGTCTGGATCTGCTGGTCCACAGCGGCAATCTTGTTCTTCTGTTCGATGATCCGCCGCAAAGCCTGCTCCAACTCCGGCTTGATGGTCTTGTCGTTGAACCAGATCCGCACTTGATCGTCGGTGATGCTGGAGAGCGCGATCCTTCTTTCCAGCGGCTGCACCTCATCCACTTTCAGCTCGGCGGTCTTGTTGGGCTCAACCTTCACGCGGAAGCGGTAGAACGAGGTTGAAGTCTCTTCCGGCTTCAGGCTGTCGGCCAGCTTCCAGCCTTGGCGTAGCGGGTGTTCGATCACTACTTCGCGCGCCTGCGTGTCGGTGTTGCGAATCGTGTATTTCTGGTGGTCGCGTTGTTCACTGGTTTGGATCATCACGCCCTTGGCAATCTTGATGTGGGTGACAGGACGCGTCTCAAAATCGTCCTTGTGGTCCACGCGCACCGCCTGGTCTACTGCGTAAGAAAGCAGCCGGCGTTCTTCGGGCTTCAGTGGATCGATGATGCCTTCCCCGGCGAACGCATTATCTTCGATCACATTGAAGGCGCCGCCATCGAGCGTGAGGCCGCTGGAGTTGGTGACCCACAGCGCGCGCAATGCCCATGGCCATGTTGATCCCTGGCTCCACAGCGTGACTTTCTCGGCCTTGATGTGTGCGTTGATGATCGGCACCAGCGCGGAATGGTTCTTCAAAATGGTGACTTTCTCTTTCAGGTTGTACTGGAAGAGATCGCCGAGTTCTTGGCCTTTGGCTGCGGACTCCACGCCTTCGGCGGCTTTTTCCTTGGCTTCCGCAAGGTTCCCGTTGGCTTCGTAGGCAAAGAGGCTATAGCCGCTCTTGGTTAGCACGTTCACGGGGCCACCAGCGGCACGCCCTGCGCCGAATCCACCGCCAACACCAGCTCCCACTCCGCGCAAGCGTTCGAGCTCCGACTTCAGCTCCTCTGGTGTCTTCGGTGCCGATGGCGGCGGTGGCGGGGTGGCCATCGGCTGCGGCGTTGTCATCGTCCCTTCATGCGTCTGGGGCGTAAGCATGGCGGTCTCCGGCAACGCGACCACTGGACGCCGTGTGTAGTACGGCTTCGACAAATCCTGGATGAACGATTGCGGCGCTCCGGCAACGAGTGACAGTTCCACATCCTTCCAGTCTTCACCCACGGTGTTATCCACGATGGCCCAACCTTGAAGCAGCGGCGAAGAATCGGCTTTCGTTGGCAGCAGGATGCGGTATGTGCTCTTCCACACCGGGACTTCGCTGATATAGCTGACGAAGATGTTGCGTTCGCCGGTACCAGCAGTGTCAATGCTCATCTGCCGCAAGTCCTGGTCGCGGGCCGAGCTGACCAGGCTCAAGTACTTGCTGATCTCCTCGTTCAGATCGTGATCGGCCACGCGCACGGTTACGGCCGACGTCAGCGCAAAAGTGCGGACCTCGCCTGCGGGTGTCACCAGAGAGATCTCCAGGGTCTTGACGGTTTCATCCTGTCCTTTGCGAGTGGTCTTTTCCTCCACGCTCAGCAGGCGTCCGGAGGTCACGGCTGCGTCGTTGTGGACCTCGACCTGGGAGCCCCGTAGTGCGTTCAGGAAGCCGGCCAGCGTGGTCGATTCGTCCAGGGGCAGGCGCAAGGCCTTTAGTTGCTCAGAGATCGGCGCCACCGAGTTGTAGCCTACGCCGGAGATTTTGCCTCCATCTAAGTCAAGCACTGTTAATGACTTAAGGACGTCATTGAGTTGGGAGCTGGTAAAGTCGATCTTCAACTCCTGGGCGCCGTGTACACGGCCGGCGTGCTCGAAATAGCCCACGCCGTTCTTGTAGAGCACCACGCGGCGAACAGGAAGCTTCTCTGAGGTAGTATCAGCGGCATTGGCCACAACAGCAGCCAACGCCATGGCCAGGGAAAGCAGTCTCTTGCCCATCATTTTTGGATCCTCCTCGATTGGGACAGACACCAGAGTCGTACCTATCGAACGGAGGCCTGCTGCTTTCTTGCGCTGACGGCCAGCGCGCCACCAGACCGAAAGCGAAGGGAAGACAAATGGAAGGCGAACTCCGAAAAGCTTCCGCTGCACGCCGGTAACGACCCCGTAACTTATTGAGTACCAAAGTACGTTCGTGCCAAATTCCCTCAAGTTCCTGATAAACTCAGGCGATTATCTGATAGCGATCCGGCAGCTCTGGGGTAGACTTTGTGCATCCTATGTAGCTGCTGGTGTAGCTGCTGTATGAAGGACCGTACCCGATGGGCGCAGGAAAAATTATCACTTCGTCAATTGTGTTTGTTTTGGCCGTCGCCACGGCCATGCCGGCTGCCGCTGTGCACAAGACCACGCGCTACAAACGCGCACACTACCGTCACGTGAGATGGAATCCGGTGTTGCGCGGATCGCACGACTCCATGGCTCGACAGAACGAAGAGATCGATCGCCTGCAACTGCCGCGCATCGCTGATCAGCAACAACTCCTGGAACTGGAACGCACCGGAGAACTGGTGCCGATTCCGGAATCACAGAGCTTGCGGTGGAGCCCGTCCATCCAGGCCGACAAGCGCTACAGCCGCCCGTGGACTAATCAGTTTCTCCAGGACATGAGCGAGTCCTACTACAACCAATTTCACACACCCTTGCAGGTCAACTCCGCCGTGCGCACCATGGAGCAGCAGCAGAAGCTTCGCCGGTCCAATCGCAATGCGGCGCCGGAAGTGGGTGATTTGACGTCCTCACACCTCGCCGGCACCACCGTGGACCTGGCGCGGCGCGGTCTGAGCAAAGCGCAGCACCAGTGGATTGAGAGCTACCTGAAGGACCTGCGCGACCAGCAGCTGATCGAGGCCGCGGAAGAACGGCGTACGCTGTGCTTCCACGTGATGGTTTCGGATCGTTACACAGAATGGCGAGAGGCGAACCAGTTGGCTGATAAAATCTCCCGTGAATGAAGCCAACAAAACTCCTTGCTAGCTGTCTCATCATCTCCGCTCTAACTTTCTCCCAGACGCCACAGACCCATTCCAGGGCGGCCAAGAATCCTTCTCAGGGTAAAGCGAAATCGGCCCAACGGCCCGACTCGCCTCTGGCGATTCACCAATCCGCGCTGATCATCGATACGCACGCAGACACGCCGCAGCGTTTCCTCGACGAACATTTCGACCTGGCCGAGGACACGCCGGTCGCGGACGGCCACATCGATTTCGGCAAAATCAAAAAAGGCAATCTCGGCGCGGAGTTCTTCTCGATCTGGGTGGAGCCGGAATTCAAAGGCCAATATGGCAAGCGCGCCATGGACCTGATTGACAGCGTCTACCAGCAGGCGGCGCGCCACCCCGACAAGATGACGATGGCCTATACGGCTCAGGATATTGTCCGCGCGCACGAGCAACACAAGTTCGCGGCGCTCATGGGCGTTGAAGGTGGCCACGCCATCGAGAATGACATGCGCCTGCTGCGCGACTATTACCGCCTGGGCGTGCGCTACATGACGCTGACCTGGTCCAACACCAACGAATGGGCCGACTCTTCCGGCGACATCCAGGATCCCAATGTCCAGCACCACAACGGCATGACCGACTTCGGCAAAGACGTTGTGCGGGAGATGAACCGCCTGGGCATGATCGTGGACATCTCTCACGTGTCCGAC
>DATFQZ010000165.1:0-9000 GCA_035263765.1 Candidatus Angelobacter sp.
GTCGGCGGCATTTTTTGGGCGGTTTATCTCGTGACCCGAGGTGGCGACATCGTCACCACGCTCCAACAGAACCATGGTCCGGTTGCCCTCATCGCGGTGGGCCTGGTGGTCTCCCTGCTGGGAAAGTATTTGCGTCTCTAGAGTCCAGCGATCAAAGCCCGCCCTTTCCACGCTTCGCTGACGCCTTGTTTTTGCGCCTTCAGCCCCGCTCCAGCCGGTCAGGCAGCAATGCAGCCATCCTCGCGAATTCACTGATTTCAGGCCGCTTATGAACTAGTTCAATTCTTAGCTTGACAGAGCGGGTTCTGTTCTGTATTTTGAACGTGTTCAATACACGCGGAGGACCCTATGCGTGAAAACATCATGATCGTTGTTGCTTACATCCTGTATCTGTTCATCAGCGTTACTCTGACAGTTTGGGTAGCGCGCACCTTGCACAAGCGCGGCGCCATCTTCCTGGTGGATTCCTTTCACGGCAATGTCGAACTGGCTGCTTCTGTCAACCATCTTCTGGTTGTGGGCTTCTATCTCATCAATATCGGCTTTGTCTCCCTGGCCCTCAAGAGTGACTCTCAAGTCACCACGTCACGCGGAGCCATTGAGTTGCTGGCGGACAAGCTGGGCTGGGTGCTGCTGACTCTGGGCGCTATGCACTTCTTCAACCTCTTCATCTTCTCCAGGATTCGCAATCGGGCGCGTGGGAACGGAGAACGCCGCCCGCCGGTCGAGCCGGATGGAATTCTCAAGGTTGCGGTTTCCCGCTGATGCGGAAGGTGACGCCATGGAAAAACTCTACGTGTTGTATGATCCGCGATGTGAACTCTGTTGCCGTTTGAAGGATTGGTTGCTGGCACAGCGCTCGTGGCTGGGTCTGTGTTTACTGCCTGCCGGATCGGCCAAGGCCGAAAGGTTGTTCCCCGAGCTCAAACAGTTGGCAACGGCTGAAGACCTGGTCGTTGTCAGCGATGAAGGCCAGGTCTACAAGAATGATCGCGCCTGGATCATGGTGTTATATGCTCTGCTGGAATACCGTGAGTGGGCGTACCGGCTGGCGCATCCGCTTCTGTTGCCGCTCGCGAGGCAGGCGTTCGCAGCGATTTCACGTAACCGCCACGCGCTGTCGCGCTGGATCGCCGGCGCCGACCCCCAGGCCCTGGCTGGAGAGCTGCGTCAAGTCCGGCTGGAGTCCTGCGCGATTGCCCACGAGACAATATCGGATTACCTGCAATGAACACATCTACCTTGAAAACTCGTCCCACGCCTCGCGCCGAAGACACCCGGCGGAGGATCTATGAAGCCGCGCTCAAGCTTTTCCGGGAAAAAGGCTTCGAGCAGACCACCATGCGCGACATCGCCGCCAAGGCGGATGTTGCGCTGGGCGCGGCTTATTATTACTTCGCTTCCAAAGAGGCGATCGTGCTCGCCTTCTATCAGGAGATGCAGGAGCTCAGCCACCAATCCATCCTGGAGGCTCTGGCAGGCCGGCGGAAGCTGAAGGACCGGCTCCGCTATGTCATCGAAAAGCGGCTGGAGCTGCTGGCGCCGAACCGCAAGTTTTGTGATGCACTCTTCAAGCATGCGCCCGATGCCGCGGATCCGCTCTCGCCTTTCAGTGCCGAAGCCCGGCCAATCCGCGAACGCGCCATCGAGCACTTGCGCGTCGCCTTGGAAGAGGGCGACATCAAGGTGCCTGCCGACTTGAAGTCCCATCTGCCGTATCTGCTGTGGCTCTACCAGATGGCGATCATTCTCTTCTGGCTCTATGACCGTTCGCCGCGCCAGGAACGCACGGAGAAACTCATCGACAAGAGCCTGGGCCTGTTGATCAACCTCCTCCGGCTTTCCAGCTTGCCGCTGATGAGGCCGCTGCGCAAAGCGGCCCTGGAATTGGTGGAGGCGGCAGGAAGGTAGATCGCCGGAATCGCGCGGAATCGCCGGAATCGCGCGGGATCGGAAGAACTCGAACGAAAACACTTCGTTCGAAATCGGCCGGGGTGATCGACAGGGCTTTGTTCAGCCGATGACGGCGATGACGCGCGATCACCGGGGTCCCCGGGCCGCGCCTCTTTTGCGCGGATTGGGATGGGATCACGGCGATTCCGGCGATCCCGTTGCGATTCCGCGCGATTCCGGCGATTCAGAAAACCCCATCTGCCCAACCGAAATCTCACTCTGCGATGGGTTGTTTGCCAACGCAGGCTAGTCTTCTGCTCGCGACTGTTCTAATCGCTGTGTCCTGGTCGCCGGTCGCTCGGGCTCAGCAGGCAGGCTCGCCAAATCTCATGGCTCCGGCAAACGCGCAGGGGAGACTCGCGGTTACGGCCACGGTGGTCTCCTCCGTCGGAGTGATAATCGGGCCCGACGGTCAGCCTATAGTGATCGTCGCCAATACACCCTGTCCCGGCGACATTCTATCGGCCTCGGTGCACAGCTCGCAGCAGAGTATGGTTGCGCCCGAACGAAGTGTTTTCGTTCCAGTTGTTCCGATCCCGTGCGATTCCGGCGATCCCGTGCGATTCCGGCGATCTACTTCCCCTCGGCTCCGCGCTCGCCGGTAACGAAAGAAGTAATGTGATTGAAGTAACGTTACTTGCCTAGAGCATACCAAGGGGGTTTCTAAGGTCTTCGAGCGATTCGCGTTGCGGGAGGCGAAGAGAAGAATAGTCACCCCATGATCACGATTGTCAACAAATTTGTGGAAGCTCACGACCGCTATCTGGAGCTGGACCGCCTGCGCACCGAATGCAAGACGGCCAACGAGCGCGAGTCGATTCACATTGCCATTCTGCAGGCGTATCTGGAAGTTCAGTTTCGGGCACGGCAGATCGCTGGGCTGCAGTTCGCGGAAGGCATGGATTTCGCTGAAGTCAACTAAGCGTTCGACGCTGCCGCAAAGCAAGTTTTGCCCGGGAATGCTGGCGTTTCAATCAATGCGTGGCTGCCGACGCGAACAAACTAGTTGAACAGAAAAACCCAGTATCCCACGGCTCAATCCACACGAACATAAGGACTCAAACATGCACTTGGAGTGCAGGCGGTGCTTGAACCCGCGCGCACTGTGCGGCCGCAAACCATCTGTGCTGTTCAACTCGCCGCGCCACACTCGATCTAAACTTCAGCGTAGCCGAGGGCACCTCCACCCCACCGCGCGAAGCGCGCGTCGGGGGACTCCGGCGGCTGCGCTCCACATTGTTTGATCAATCGGAAATACAAGGCCAGCATCCAAAATTCATAGCCTAAGTCGCGGCTTCTGCCCCTAGCACTTCTTCGGGACCAAACGGCAATGGTTCCTGACTGCCGATTACCGGCTTGATGTTCCAGATATCGCGCGCGTATTGGCGGATGGCGCGATCGCTGGAAAACGTTCCTACGCGAGCCACGTTGAGAATCGCTTTCGTCGCCCACACCGACCGATCCTGATAGTCCTGGGCCGCGCGCGAACTGGCCTCGATATACGACGCCAGGTCCGCCATGTGGAAGTAGCGGTCGCCTCTGTCCAGGATCTCGTCCACAATCCAGCGGAACAAGCCTTGCTCTTCAGGGCAGAACCGGTCCGAGGCCAGGCTGTCCATCACCCGGCGAAGCGCGGGATTGCTGTTGTAGAGATCGCGTGGACTGTAATTGCCTGGTTGCCGGCGCCAGCTCACTTCGTGCGTGCTCAGCCCGAACTTATAGAAATTGTCCTCACCCACGGCTTCCATGATCTCGATGTTGGCGCCATCGAGCGTGCCCACGGTCAGCGCCCCGTTCATGGCCAGCTTCATGTTTCCTGTGCCGGAAGCCTCCATGCCCGCGGTGGAAATCTGCTGGCTCAGGTCGGCGGCGGGCATGATGATCTCCGCCAACGAAACTCGGTAGTCGGGTACGAAGACTACTTTGATCCGGTCGTGCACGCGGGCGTCGGCATTCACGACCGCGGCAACGTTATTGATGAGCTTGATGATCTGTTTCGCGACCCAATAACCGGGCGCGGCTTTCCCGGCAAAGATGTAGGTCCGCGCGATTGGAGGCTCTATGCCGTCATCGACCAGGCTCAGGTAGTCGTGGACGATACGCATCACATTCAGGAGTTGGCGCTTGTATTCGTGAATACGCTTCACCTGAACGTCGAACATCGATTCTGGATCGATGGTGGTGGTGGCTGCGCTTCGCACTTCGCGCAAAAGCCGCTCCTTGTTCTGGCGCTTGACCTCCATAAACTCGTGCTGAAATCCGGCATCGCCGGCCACCTTTTCAATTCCGCGTACCTGCTCCAGATCGGCGATCCATCCTTCACCGACCGTGCGCGTCAACAGCGCGGCTAGTCCGGGATTGGCTTTCAAGAGCCAGCGACGAGGCGCGACTCCATTGGTCTTGTTGCTGAAACGCTGCGGCCAGAGAACGGCAAAGTCCGGCGCCAGCGAATTCCTGAGAAGTTCGGTATGCAACTTCGAAACGCCGTTGACGGCGTGGCTGCCCACAATCGCCAGATGCGCCATGCGCGCCTGCTTCTCCGGTCCTTCCTCGATGATGGACATGCTTTGCTGCTTCCCCACATCCATCGGCCAGCGGCGGCCCACCAGCCGGAGAAACTGGTGGTTGATGCCAAAGATAATCTCCATGTGCCGGGGAAGAACACGTTCCATCAGAGACACAGGCCATTTCTCCAGCGCCTCCGGCATCAGCGTATGGTTGGTGTAGCCAAAGGTAGCCTGGGTAATCTCCCAGGCGCGATCCCAATCGACGTCGTGCTCGTCGACCAGCAACCGCATCAGCTCGGGCACGCACAGGCTGGGATGCGTGTCGTTCATCTGCACGGCAACCTTGTCAGGGAAGTCGTCGAAGCCGGTGTGGGTAGTCAGATAACGGCGCACAATGTCTTTCAGCGAGCATGCCACCAGGAAGTATTCCTGGAGCAGGCGCAACTCGCGGCCCGACATCACTGAATCGGAAGGATAGAGCACGCGCGAGATGTTCTCCGACGCAATCTTCTGCTCCACGGCCCGGATGTAATCCCCGCGATTGAAGATCTCAATATCGAAATCGTGCGATGACCGGGCCGTAAACAGCCGCAGATAGTTCACGGTCTGACCGCCCAGACCGGCAACCGGCATGTCATTGGGAACGCCGATCACGACTCGTGAATCGACCCAACGATGGTGGCGGTTGCCCTGGGAATCGCGCGAGTATTCGACCCGGCCGTAAACCGGAATCACGCACAGCTCATGCGCGCGGTCGATGAAGAACGGCGTTCCTTCCGACTTCCAAAGATCGGGCTTTTCCCGCTGATGTCCGCCCACGATCTCCTGCGTGAACATGCCGTATTCGTAATCGATGCCGTAGCCGAAGCCCGGCATGCCCAGAGTTGCCAGCGACTCCAGGAAGCACGCCGCCAGGCGCCCCAGACCGCCGTTCCCCAAGCCGGCATCGGGCTCGACTTCCAGCACGTCTTCCAGGCGAACGTTCAGCTCGGCCAGAACCGCGCGCGACTCCTCTTCCAGGCGCAGATTGCAGAGATTGTCACTGAGCCAACGTCCCATCAGAAATTCCAGGGACAAGTAGTACAGCCGCTTCGCGTCATGCTCCCGATAGCGTTGCTCGGTCTCAAGTAGGCCTTCGATGAGGCGGTCGCGGATCGCTAAAGACAAGGGCTTGAACAGCTCGCGCGGAGTTGGACTCCCTGAAGGACGTGCCAAGGCGTAGCGGACGTGCCGCAGAATTGAATCCCGCAGCGATTCTGAACCGCAGGCGGTACCGTTAAACAGGTCGGCGGACATTCTCTAGATTCTTAGATGCTGGAACAGAGCTCCACATTCGCCAAGGCCGCACCCGTCATATCGGGCGCGATTGCAAAAGTACCATGGCGTTCGCATCGCAGACTGCAGAGGTCTCTTTCCAAAGCTCCTGGTAGTATGGCACAGCGATGCTTGCCGGAGCATGGGTAAAACACCTTGATTTGCGGGAAATACGATTTGCGGGGAAGACGCGAAAACCCACCCTGGAATCCGCACACTCTAGAACGTAAATGACAATCCGCCGCGCAACGAGCGCGCCGACTGGACCATGTAGACGGTGCGACCGTCTTGCCCGGCCACAGGGAGATAACCTTGCGCGAGCAGGTTGCGAAGATCGAGTAGTGCATCCATCCTGGCGGGGATGAACGATGTCCCGGGAATAGGCTGGCGAATAAAAACGCTCAAGTAGGGATCGGTCTGGCCGGGCGATGCATTGAACGCATCCACCAAAGAAAGCGTATTGCCGCTGGTCCACTGATAGGAAGCGATCCACCTGGTTCCGGAGGCGGGCACGTAACCGGCAAACTTTGTTCCCACGGCGTGCTGCCGCGTCACCCCCAGCGACGACGCCAGATTCTGCCAAGTGCCCGGCGCAGTCTCCGCTTCAACGGCTCCGCCGGTCGAGTAATCCACGGTGGCGCTGAGATTCTGAAGAATCCGGCGCTCCACCACTACTCGGGTTCCGGTCGTGCTCAAATTGCCGCCGTAAGCGTAAGAGAAAGTTCCGGAGTAGACGTCGGGCAGCACGTCATCGGAGTAGCTGGAAGGATCACCGGCGCCGGTGAGCACCAGATTATGTACGTGATCGACATAGCACGCCACCTGGATGCTGGTGTTGCCGAAGCGGCGCGACACCGAAAGCTCTTGGTGTTGGGCGCGCTCGACATCGGGTGCGCCATTGGAAAGCGACATTCTGGGGCCGGTCTCGCTGAGGTCCGCGGGAGATGAATCAAATCCTTTCGCGCCTCGCGTGTTGGGCTCCGAGGTGGCGTAGCGGTACTCAACCACCAGGTTCGGCGAGAGGTGGAGAGCTACCGAGCCGTAGGGGCGCAGGGCCATAATTCGTCTGGCGAACTCCAGCGACTCCAGGTCCGCCCCGTAGTGGAGTTCGATGGCGTCCCCCACCGCCATGGAGTCAGAGGTATTGACCTCCATGGCTGCCGACGGTGAATTCTCGACCACGACACCAGGAGAAGCGAAACGGCGATAGGTTACGGTTACGGTTGGCTGAGAAATGTCTCCGAAGTCATGCGAATATGAGGCGCGCAGAACGCCCGCCGGATCTCCCGCAGAAGCGCCAATGTTGCCGTCGAAAGTGAGGGTGCCCGAGGCGAACAGAGACTTCTCCAGGGCAAAGGCCGTGGTCATGTCGCTCGCGCTGCCGAAGCCCTCGGCTTCCGAGCCTGCAATAAAAGCAATCGTGCCCTTGACGCTGCGATCTTCTCGCTTTTCGCGAACCACCGACTGCGTAGTCGCGTTGTCAGTATTTCCGCCGGGATCGACCGCTCGCAACACCGGACGGCTGGTTGCCGAGCGCAAGGTCCAATGCCAGTCATCGGGCTGAGTGCGCTCGGAGCGGCGCGCAGGCAGCGATTGCAGCGCGTCTGAAATCGTGGTCAAGGTTACATTGACCAGGACATGTGCGCCGGCGCGGAGACCTACATTTTCCCGCAAGGCAGGAAGAAAAGAGACAGCAGTGACTTTGACCTGGTAGGTGCCGGGCAGGAGATTGTCGGCGGAGTAGAAGCCCTGATCGTCGGTGAAAACCGTGGCGCCAAGTGTCGCTGCCGAGGTGTAAACTTCGACTACCGCGCCCATCTGCGGTGCGCCGGAGGCGTTCTTGACCGTCCCGGAAATCGTCCCCACGTTCGCGGCATACAAGGAAGTTCCCGCGAGCACGACGACCAACCAACATCCGAGTTTACGGGCCATACCCACCTCAAAGTGGAGTCGCTACCGACTACTGGACCGCGAATTTAACAGTAGGCGCAATGGTCTGCTTGGAAACCTGGTCGTTCACCTTGATCGTAACCTGATACACACCCGGATCGAGCTTGTTCGGCGGCAGAGTCTTGGCCAGCGTCAGTTGCTCTCCAACGTTTCCCATCTGCGCCGTTGATTCCGTCAAGTCTAGCACGGGTTGATTCGTCGCGGTGTTAATAACCTGGTATTCCACGGTCGCAGAAGGCTTCTTGGTCTGCTGATCCACGCCCAGGTTGTACACCTGCATCCAGAATCCGACTCTCTCTTCTTTCTTGAATGACATCGGCGTCTTGCCGTCGGTAGGCGGGACGCGCGGGCGCACACGGTTGGTCCCGATGACGAAGGTCCCGGTCCCGATCTCCTTCGCCGGAACCTGGCTGATCTGGTCGGCCAAGATCAAGCTGGAGGCGGAAAGCTTGTCTTCGTTGCTGAAGTCGGGCACAGTGTAACTCTTGCTGATGATGCCGACCTTGTCCCCATTCACGTCCTTGGCCACGACGTTGAGGCGATACAACCCAGGACGCATCGGCAGCGCCGCCCAGTAGAGCGCCGTGCTGCCGATCTCTTTCTCGAGCAGTTCCGGCGGGACGTCTTTGTGCACGGTGTCGCTGAAAGTCTGAACGATCTTTCCCGAGAGCGTGATCAATTCCCCGTAAACACTGACCACGGCGCGCTGGATCCCTTCCTTGTTGGTCCAGGTCAGTGAGCGCAACGGGATCTGCAATGTGATCGGCACCAAGACCGTGTCGGATGTCAACTTCACAAAATCCACACGGACGTCAAACGGCAGCGGGTTGGTGCGCATGGTCGACTTCACCAACTCCCCGCGCAGTTCGTTCTTCACTTCGGGCGCGCGGTTAAGCTTGGCAAACGTCTCCAGACGGTCGAATTCCTTGGTGTTGAGATTCTGGTTGAATGGCCCCTGACCCAGCGACTCAATGCCGCCGCGGAACCGGTCCGCCTTGTTGGCCATGCCCATAGCTTCCATGTCGGTGAGACCGGCGTTGGGGATGTGCAGCAGTGCGTCCTTTTTGGAGCGGTCCATGGTCATTTCGTAGGCGCCGCAGCTGCAGTCGTCTACGAATTCAATTTCAATTTCCTGCCCAATGCCTTCTAAATAGCGGTACCGCCAGACTTCAAAGGGATAGGTTTCGGTCTCGCCGCCGCCTTCCTCCGCCGGCCGCTGGTAGGGGCCGCCCATGGGATGCGAATCGATGCTGTCGGGCTTGCCGTACATGACGTA
>DATFQZ010000166.1:0-15584 GCA_035263765.1 Candidatus Angelobacter sp.
GCCTTCGGGCAAGAACGGCGCGCCGCCGGAATTCGCGGGGCTGGGCGGGGCGCGCAGATCGAGATGGATGTCGGCAACGTCGAGTACCGGCCCCGAAGAGAGCGCCATGGCGCGCTCGATGATGTTCTCCAACTGGCGCACGTTGCCGGGCCAATGATAGTCCGTCAAAGCCTTGAGCCCGGCGGGGGTGATCTCGCGGAACTCTTTGCCGCCGTCATTTTTGGCAAAACGGGCGAAGAAATGATCCACCAGCTCAGGAATGTCCTCTTTGTGCTCGCGCAACGGCGGAATGTCGATGGGCACAACGTTGAGCCGGTAATAAAGGTCTTCGCGAAAAGTTCCCTCCTCGAGCGCCGCCCGCAGATCACGGTTGGTAGCCGCGATCAGGCGCACATCGACTTTCAGAGTCTTGGTGCCTCCCAGACGTTCGAATTCGCGCTCCTGGAGCACCCGCAACAGCTTCACCTGGATGGGCGAGGGTACGTCGCCGATCTCGTCGAGGAATAGCGTACCCTTATCGGCGAGCTCAAACTTGCCCGGTTTGCCGGCCACAGCGCCGGTAAACGCTCCCTTCTCAAAACCGAACAGCTCGCTTTCAAAAAGATTGTCAGGGATGGCGGTGCTGTTGATCTTGATGAACGGCCCGGAGGCCCGCCGCGAATTCTGGTGGATGGCGCGCGCGATCAGGTCCTTACCCACGCCGCTCTCACCGCCAATCAGCACGGTTGAATTGGTGGCAGCCACGCGCTCCACCAGCGCCAGTACTTCCTGCATCTTAGCGCTGCGAGCCACGATGTTCTGGAAGTGATAACGCTTGCCCAACGCTTCTTTGAGCGAGCGGTTTTCATCACGCACCCGCTGGACATCGAGCTCTTTGTTGATGACGAGCTTCATCTCCGCCATGGTGAACGGCTTCAGAACATAGTCGCTGGCCCCTGCCTTCATGGCTTCCACGGCGGTTTCAACCGATCCATACGCGGTCATTACGATCACAGGCGTGGCCGCGTTCATGCGTTTGGCCTCATGCAGGAATTCGAGGCCGTTCATCCCAGGCAGCTTGAGGTCGGTGACGATCAGATCGGCAGGCTCGCGGGCCAGGCCTTTGAGCGCGTTCTCAGCGTCGCCGACGGTGCGCACAGTGTGCCCGTCTTCGCCCAAACTGATCTCCAGGAGCCGGCGCATCTTTGGTTCGTCTTCGACGATCAGAATAGAAGCCATTGGGTAATTGGGTAAATTGGTAATTGGGTAATTTGCCAAGAATGCGTCGTGTTGTTCTCAAATTACCAAATTACTAAATTACTCAACTACTCAATCTGTTCACCCCGCGGGCAAAGTCACCTGAAAACAAGCACCGCCGCCCGGCGGATCGACGAGTTTGATCATGCCTCCGTGGGCATCAATGATCTTGGAAACGATGGCCAGGCCCAGGCCCACGCCCGTCTCCTTCGTCGTGACAAACGGATTGAAGATCTGCTCTTTCATTTCCGCCGCGACTCCGGGGCCGGAATCTGCGATCTCCGCCACAACTTGCCTTCCCCCATTGCTGGGGTGGATGCTGATCTTCAATTCGCCCCCGGCCTCGCCCATCGCTTCGCAGGCGTTCATCAGCAAATTGGTAAAGGCCTGCTCGCAAAGTTCCTGGTCCAACCGCACCGAAGGCAACGCCGCCGAGTACTCGCGCAGCACCTGGACTTTCGCCGTAGCGCCCTGCTGCTCCACAGCTTTGAGCGACTGCTCGACCACGGCGGTGAGATCAGCGGGCTGAAGCGCCAGGCGCGAGGGCCGCGCAAAATCCAGAAACCGGCCGACCAGCGCGCTCAGGCGGTTGACCTCAGTGTAAATGTATTCTGAAAGCTCCCGGGAAAGTTCGTCAGAACCGGAGAGCCGCTGGTTGAGGAGCTCCGCCGAACCTTTCATCACGCCCAAAGGGTTTCGGATTTCGTGCGCCAGACCTGCCGACAGCTGTCCGAGGGCAGCAAGGCGCTCGGCGCGACGCGCCTCGGCTTGAGCCAGCTTGAGGTTGCGGTTAGCCTCGCTCAGGATTTCCGACAAAGCCTGGTAGCGGTGCACTTGCAGGCGATATTCCATTACGAATCGATTGACGATCATCGCCACCATGTAGAAGAACACAATTCGCAACAGCAGCTGGCCCACGTTCTCTTTGGTGATGTCGAACTGGAGCCGCGCGGGAATCAGGTAAGCGCAATAGGCTGCAGACGCAAGCGTAGTCCAGAGCAGCGTCCCCAGCGGGCCGAAATACATGGCCGCAGTCATCACGGGGAGGAGGAAGATAGGCCAGTAGCTGCTGGCAATCGGCGCCACGTCGCGAGTATGGCCGATGAGCAGGCTGGCCAGTCCGATTTTGACAAGCACAGCCAAAAAAGGCCCAAGCTTGCCGGTCCAGCGGATGATTTGCGGCTCCAGAAGGTGGAAGACGCCGATGCCCATCAGGATGAGGTGCTTGTGCAGCTCGTCCACAGGCGGCAAAAGCGCCAGCCCGATGAGAAAGAACAGCCATAGAATGTCGAGCCATCGCGGAGTGGCACGATCTTCTAGATGGTCTTCCATAGGTGAAGTTGAAATGAATGTACCACAGGGGCGCAGCCGGGCTTGCCTTGCGGGAATGTGGCAGTACGCGTGTGCGCCTGCTAGAATGAGCCTGTCACTCGCGAAGGGCGGGAGTAATTCAGTGGTAGAATGCCAGCTTCCCAAGCTGGACGTCGCCGGTTCGATCCCGGTCTCCCGCTCCAACTTTTCAATAACTTGATCCAATGGTCGGCACCAGTCGTAATGTTTCCGTGCAACATGCCTCGTGCTACCATCCCCGGCGTATCAGCCCTGTATTGAACAACACGGTTAACGCGTAAGGCCATCACGAGTCGGTGCGCCCATGATGCGAAGACGCGCAGGTTTTCTTCTTGAGGGGGGATATTGAAACACAAGACGATGTGGATACCGGTCTCGGCGATCTTGCTAGTTGCTGGTTTTTGGAGCGCAAAGGGCCAAAGTGCTCAGCAATCTGTGGATAGGACTGCGACACTCCTCGTCGATACCGACGATACTTGCCAATTGTCCCTTGATGATGAAGACAAAGGCGAGGTCACGCCGGATAAGGCTCTAAGATTCAGCGTAGGTGTTGGCGAGCACATATTGAAATGCAAGATTAAGAGCGCCCCCGACTTAGTGTGGCGGAAAGTAATCAACGTCAAAGACACATCGCAGGTGGCAGAGGTCGTCGCGTTGCGGGCTTCGCATCTCCAATACGACCAAATGGCCAAGGCAAAGAACGACCCGGCAACCGCCAACCGGCAGCTGGAAGAGGCAGAGACACAAGTAAGACTGCGCCAGAAGGCGCAGACGGAAATGCCCCAAATGATGTTTGAGCTGGTCAAGGGGAACTGGCAAGGAATGTCCCAAGGGACCGCTGGCAGTCCAAGGATTAGCCAGTCCTACCAGTACCGTTTCGCGGGCCTTGAGGACGGTCATATCGTGGCTTATCTCACCTTAGGCGGAACAATGAGATACAAAGAGACATTTACCGCTGTGCCCCCCGATCGTCTCCAAGGTGTGACTCAACTGTGCGTCGCGACCACGGACAAGCAGTTTATGAAGCCTGGTGGCAAAAAAGACGGAGACGGATGGGCCGAATGCTGGGGCAAACACAGGCCTCCTGAACCTTCTGCAAAAGATGCGATCATACAAATCAACAGCAGTACGCTCATGTATAGCGACCCTTCGGGCAGCTTTACCCTCACGCGATGACTACTTATTCAGATGGTGTTTAAGACGGCCTAGTTGTTGTGAGCGTAATCGTCTGATTTCAACAACTGACTCGCCACGCCTTCAGACTTGAGAGATAATATCCGCACATTCCCCTCGCTCTATGCTTCGGAAGCAGTTCCATATCGGCAAGAGCCAAACGAAGTCGCGCATTTCTTTCCGAATGTCCGACTCCGAACCGCTCACCAACGCGAAGCGAAGTGTGTTCCGAGACCCAGCGGCTATACCCACGCTTCAAAAGATTAGCCGCGGCCTCCTGGCTCAGGGCTATAACGTAACGGAACCCAAGGTCGGCAAAGCCTGTCACGGATTCTGCCGCGTCGCGTTCAAGGATGTTGAAATATCGGTTGTACTCCTGGTGGAACGCCGCAAGGCGAAGGTCGAGTTTGAGATTATGACTTGGCCCAGTCAATCTTTCCGACAGAGAATAGCCGGACGCAGAATGACACATCCTGACTGTCGCGAGTGGGCGGAATTGGCTTCAGCTATTCAGTCCATCGTCGCAAGGGACTTACAGCCAGAAATAGTCGTACTGAGAGTGTTCGCAGAAGCAGAAACTGACTGCTGAAATATCGCTTTTGCATTCCTTTGCGTCGGCCTCCAAAATCCAGCCTTAAATTTCAATTTCCCAAACTGGACGTCGCCGGTTTGATCCCGGTCTCCCGCTCCGAGAACCCTAAAGCGGTTTCACCAGCGATAACGGCCTACTTCACTCTCGTCCCATTGCACCTCTGTCCGTGTCCCAAACCAAATTGGCAATCGAATCCAACCAGTCCGTTCTCTTCCCTCGCGGTCGCGCACCCGCACCCGAAGAACGGCTCGATCACGGCTGTGCCTCCAAAACCATGGCCTCTTGAAACCCTTCCTCTCGATCCTCACAATTTGAAACCCGTTGTGGGTGGCCCAACTTCGAAGTCTTGATTGCTCGCGCAACACGAATATCAGAATCCAACAGGCGAACCCTACAAGAGTGACGAGAAGCAAGGCGAGGGCAAGAATTGGTTCCATCGAAACACATTTACCGCAGCTTTTTGGCTAGGAAGTCCAAAGATCTGAGAGGATGTCTTACTTAGTGGTTCGATCTGAGATTGTGACCTGGTCCTGAGAGCTGGCCACGATTTCCGGACTGCCTCGATATTCGCTGATCGTCCCCGTCGCGCAAACTTTACGATTCTGCCATTTGGCTGGGTTCTCCGCGAATTTAGGCAAATCATCTCCCCAAATCAAAACGGTGAAGACCTGGTTGGGGAACGGCTTGTCGAGGTTGACGAAGGTTGGCAATCCTTTGCTGCCCGCAGCGAAGTGCACATCCACGACTAGACCGCAGACAGTTGCGTTTTCACCAACGTGTTTCTTGGCTTCAATGGTGGTCAGGGTGAGGGGTGCGGCTGCGCAGTGGCCGACAAGAATCAGGCACAGCCCTAACCCAATGATCTTTAGCTTCATTGCTTTCGCCAGCACTTTCTAATGTGATAGTGGTCCGATTTGGGAATTTTAAGAATGGGGTTCAAATCGGCCAAGATAGCGAAAGTAACCAGGGTCAGAAAAGAAGTAAATCCTTATATTTCAAACGATTAGGATCAACGCAGTCCCCTAGGGCCGCGTCAAATCCAGCTCTCCCCGCTCGGCGACGTGCTTCGAAGACTACGCCGTCCGATGTAATGCGCGAACGAGCGCTGTCGCGTTCTGTTTGCTACTACTTCTTTTTCTTGCCCTGCGGTTGGGTGGCCGGCGCGGTGCCGGAGCTAGGGTACCAGTTGGTGGCCTGCGTTCCCCAGGTTGTGGACGCGGCAGGCTGATCGCTGGAACCGCTCATCGTGCCGTCGGCGCGGCTCGTCAGAGCATTCGGTGACGAAGGCGCGCTAGCGGTTCCCGAAGCTTGCGGGCTGCCAGCGACAAACGGGACCGGGTTCACGTTCTGCGTGACGGTAGTACCGCCGCCGTCATACGGCGTGCTGGCCGGGAGCGAGGCGCCACCATTGGCGGCGGGGTCCGGGTGCGGCGAGGGCTGAGCGGTGGCAGCAGCTGCTACTTGAGCTTCCTTGATCCGCTCGGGCGGCCGTGTCGTTTCGCATCCTGCCACCAACAGTCCGGCGATCAAACCACAGAACAGTGCAACCTGCTTCATCCGCTTTCCTCCTTGGAAGCACTAGTATACGAGAGCGGGGCCTAGCAGTCAGCAGTTTAGCCAGCATTCAGCCCTGTGATATCCACTTAGCCTGGAGGAAGAGGTGGGCTGGCTGAATGCTGAGTGCTGACGGCTTGCCTTTGGGCGCAGGGACATAATAAAAAGCCCTATAATCGTATTATCTTGAGGAACTTCGCTGGAATAGTTCCGTTTTTGTTTCTGGCCGCTCTCATCGCACCACTCGCCTTGGGGCAGGCTGCGCCGCCACGTCCCACAGAGATGGTGCTGGTCATGCCCTTTGAGAACACGTCGGGCACGGCGGGCGTGGACTGGATTGGCGAAGCGTTTCCGGAGGTCGTCGGCAGCCGGTTGAACATCGCGCCCTTGTTCATCATCAGCCGCGACGACCGGCTGCTGGCCTTCGACCGCCTGGGCTTGCCCGCGACTGCCAAGCCTTCACGCGCGACGGTTTACCAAGTGGCCCAGGAGCTGGACGCCGATTACGTCCTCATGGGCGACTTTCAGGTCGCGAACGGCAACCTGACGGTACGTGCCCGGCTGATGGATGTGGAGCATTTACGCCTCGGACCGGAGATGACGGAGTCCGGCCCGCTTACCAGTCTGATCGCCATCCAGACTGCTCTGGCATGGGATGTGCTGAATGAGCTCAAAATCCTTAGCATCCCAAGCAAGCAGGAATTTGTTGGGCAATCCCCACCCCTCCGTCTGGATGCGCTGGAAAACTACGTCCGTGGCGTGATCGCACCCAGCAGCCAGGAAAAAATCCGGCGCTTCAATGAAGCTGTCCACCTGGAACCCGGCAACACGCTGGCCATGCTGCAGCTGGGAAAAACGCTTTACGCGGCGCGCGATTACGCGGCCGCCGCGGAATGGCTGGCGAAAGTCCCGCCCGACGCGAGCAACGGCAATGAAGCCCAGTTTTACCTTGGATTGGCGGCGTTCTATGCTGGACAGATGGAAAAATCCGCCGCTGCTTTCCGCGCGCTCTCCGCGCGGCTGCCGCTCACTGAGGTTTACAACAATCTGGGTGTTGTCCTGGCCCGGCTCGGTGACAAGCGCGCTCGCGATTACTTTGAGAAGAGCGTAGAGAGCGATCCGGGCGATCCCGACTACCATTTCAACCTGGCGGTAGCCATGGCGCGCGAAGGCCAGCCGCAGGAGGCTGCGGGCGAACTTCGCGCCGCCCTCGATTTGCGTCCGGATGCTGAGGCCAAGAGTTTTCTTGATGCCCTCTCCGCGCCCGCCGCGGCGCAACCCCCGGCCAAGCCGCCGCTGGAGCGAATCAAGCGCAACTATGACGAATCTTCTTTCCGCCAATTGGCGTTGGAGATCGAGAACACCAACGAAGCACGGCTGGCTAAGGCCGACGCCGCCAGCCACGTGGCTTTCCACGTCGAGCGCGGACGCGAGCTCCTGGAGCAAGGGCTAACCGCCGAAGCGCAGAAGGAATTTGTCGAGGCGATAGGCTTGGATCCCAACAGCACCGGCGCGCACGCGGGCCTGGCGCGGGTGATGGAAACCAACCAGGACAGCGCCGGGGCCCGCAAAGAGGCACAAGCTTCCTTGCGCCTGGGGCCATCCGCGGAAGCATATTTGGTTCTCGCCCGGCTCGATTTGGCGGAGAATAATCCCGGGGCCGCGCAGCAGAACGTGGAGCACGCCCTGGCGCTCGATCCGGCCAACCCCGCCGCGGTCGCGCTGAAACACGACATCGCCGCAGCCATTCCGCGGCAGCATTGAGGTACAAGACTATGCGGTTCAATGGGTTCTTGAAGAGCGCAATCGTTGTTGTTCTTGCTGGGCTCGTGACTTCGGCGGCTCGCGCTGATGTTCTGAAGATCGTCGTGGATGACACCATTCAGCCATTGGAGGAGGAATTCATCGGCCACGCGATTCAGGAAGCCAAGAATACCAATGCCGACTTCTTGCTGATCGAGGTCGACACGCCAGGCGGCTTGGTGGAGTCAACGCGCGAAATCGTGCAAAAGGTGCTGGCCTCACCCGTGCCCGTAGTCATCTATGTCACGCCTTCGGGGGCGCGCGCGGCTTCTGCGGGCTTTTACATTCTGGAGTCGGCGGATGTGGCAGCCATGGCTCCGGGCACAAACACTGGAGCGGCCCATCCTATTCGCGGCGATGGCGTCACCATGGATCCCGTGCTCAAGGAAAAACTGGAAAACGATGCGGCCGCGCTCATGCGATCGTTCGTCGTGAAGCGTGGACGCAACCAGGAAGCAGCAGAGAGCGCGGTGCGCCAATCCAAGTCCTTCAGTGCCGATGAAGCCCTGGCGCAACACCTCATTGAATACATTGCCAAAGACGAAACCGATCTCTTACGGCAGCTTGACGGTAAGACCATCACCCGCTTTGATGGCTCCCAGGTCACCTTCCACGTTGCCGGCAAGCCAATACGGGCCTATGAGATGTCTTTGCGCGAGCGAACGCTTGCCTGGCTCATGAACCCGAGCTTTCTAGTTTTGGTACTCGGTGTTGGGCTGGTAGCGCTGTACGTGGAGTTTAATCATCCCGGTGCGGTGGTGCCCGGCGTGATCGGTTTCATCTGCGTGCTGCTGGCGCTGTTTGCCTTGCATTTGCTTCCCGTCCGGTATGAAGCACTGATTCTGCTGTTGGGGTCCTTTGTCTTGTTCGCACTGGAAGCTAAGCTGCAGAGCCACGGCGTACTGGCGGCAGGCGGCATTGCCATGATGGTGCTGGGCATGCTCTTGCTGGTGAACGGACCTATACCTGAGATGCGCGTGCAACTGTGGGCGGCGCTGGCCATCAGTATTCCGTTGGGATTGATCACGGTTTTCCTCATGTCTCTCGCAATACGCGCCCACCGCAGCAAAGTTGTGACCGGCGAGCCGGGGCTGATCGGCGAAACCGGAGTGGTAACCGTGCCGCTCATGCCGGCGGGCAAAGTGATGCTGCGCGGCGCTCTCTGGGACGCTGTGGCTCCAGTCAATGTAGACATCGGCACGCGCATCGTGGTGCGCGGCGTGCATAATCTTGTCCTCGAAGTGGAACCGGTGTCGCAGCCGGTGGCAATAGGCTCCTTGCACGCCTGATTTTTTGCTTTATCCAGGTCCCTGCGTACCATAGAATCCGTTGCGACATAACTTTTCACTTTGCTTGGAGGCACCCGTGCTGGCTACACCTGTTCTCGCGGCAGATGTGTTTGGAATCGGAATACCTCTTCTGGTTGCCCTCGTCGTCATTGGCCTGTACGTCATCAATTGCATCAAGATCCTTCGCGAATACGAACGCGCCGTAATCTTCACTCTCGGCCATCTTGCAGAGGCAGCCAAGGGGCCCGGCTTGATTCTGGTCTTCGCGCCCCTGCAAAAGATGGTGCGGGTAGACCTACGACAGCAGGCGCTCGAAGTCCCACCGCAGGACATCATCACGCGCGACAACGTCACTCTAAAGGTGAACGCCGTAGTGTACTGGCAAGTGCTCAACGCCAACCAGGCCGTGGTTCAAGTGCAGAACTACTATTGGCAGACGCAGCAGTTTGCCCAAACTACCTTGAGATCGGTGCTGGGCGAAGTTGACCTTGACGAATTGCTGGCGCATCGCGACAAGCTGAATGCGCGCATCCAGAGCATTCTTGACCAGCACACGGCGCCCTACGGTGTGAAGGTGGCCAACGTCGAGATCAAACAGGTGGACCTGCCCGACACCATGCAGCGCGCCATGGCCAAACAGGCGGAAGCCGAGCGCGAGAAGCGCGCCAAGATCATCCACGCGGAGGGCGAGTTTGCCGCCTCGCAGCGACTCACGGACGCCGCTAGGACGCTGGCTGCGGAGCCGCTGACCCTGCAACTGCGCTACCTCCAGACCTTGACTGAGATCGGCGTAGAAAAGAACACTACCATCGTCTTCCCCCTGCCCGTGGACATCCTTTCCGCCCTTACGGAAGCCCTGAAACGAATGGGCAGTAGCCCGGCAGGAAAATAGGGGTACACTGGTCTAACCACTCGGGGGAGAAAACATGCTTGAACTGGGAACTGGCCGGATCAACGACGAGGAACGCGATAGAATTCTAGCTGAACTAGCTGATTCGGATGACACGGAAATAACGCTAGGCACCGGCAAATTGCTGGGCATCTTCTTCGGTCTGGTGTTCGTCTGCGCGATCTTTTTCACCCTGGGCTATCTGCTGGGACACAGCACCGCAACCGGGGATAAAACAGAGATCGTAAGCACCACGCCCGCCAGCGGCGGCTCTGCCGGCAAACCTTCCGCGGTCAATAAGAATCAGGAGCCACAACCTGCCAGCGCCGGCCCCGTATCGAGCAGCGAGGCGACAGTGGCTCAGGCTCCTGCTTCCGTTGTGCCGGCGAGTTCCCCAGCGCCAACGGCTGATATCAAGGCTTCCCCCGGCGGCACGTATACCGTACAGGTCGCCGCGGTCTCAAAGAAGGAAGACGCAGACAATCTGGTTACGGCGCTGAGCAAAAAGCAATATCCGGTATTCATGACCACGATTGCAGGCGACAGTCTTTTTCACGTTCAGGTCGGTCCGTTCAACGATCCTAAGGAAGCGGAAACCATGCGGGTGAAGCTGGCTGGCGAAGGGTACGACGCGATTGTGAAGAAGTAGCTTTTTTCTGTAATCCCGAGCTGTGGCGAGGGATCCATACCATCTTAGAAAATGTTTGGAGAACCCACGACATATTCTGGCTTCTTCGCAGAGAATAGTATTTCCACCGGCTCGAGCATCGGTCGCGGCCCTCTGAGTTCGTAGAAGATCATATGGATCCCTCGCTCGGGATACAGAAAAAAGCTAATCCGTATCAAACCTTTGCTCCCTGAACGGATCCCCATACATGTGATATCCGTTCTGTTCCCAGAAGCCTGGGACATCGCGCTCCAGAAACTCAAGCCCGCGCAGCCACTTCACTGACTTCCACGCGTAGAGATGCGGCACGATCAAACGCAAGGGATAGCCGTGGTCCGGCTCCAGGGGCTGGCCGTCATGATGCGTGGCCAGCAGAACATCGTCACGATCGAGATCCGCCAGAGGCACATTCGCGGTGAAGCCTTGCTCGGCGTGCACCAGCACGTAAGCCGCTTCTGGCTTCGGTTGCACGCGCTTGAGGATCTCTTTGAATGCGACGCCTTGCCAATCATTGTCGAAACGGCTCCAGCGGGTGACGCAGTGAAAGTCACTGTGGGTCGCCACCCGCGGCAGCTTGCCGAACTCTTCCCAGCTCAGTTTGAGAGGAGCGTTGACCAGGCCCCAGACGCGGAAGTCCCATCGGGCAGGATCGAAGCGCGGCACGGAGCCATAATGTAGCACCGGCCACTTCAGAGTGAGCGATTGGCCTGGCGGCAAGCGTCCCTCGCGCAACATCTCTCTTTCTTTCTCTTTGCGCTCGTTGCCGGAGAAGATGTTGAAGTCCTCCATGGGGCGATTGTAGCAAGAGCGCAATTGGCACTCAGCATTCAGCGTTTTTCTGCAATCCCGAAGCGAAGCGAGGGATCCCTAACACCGCGAAGATCATGGGGTTCTGAAGCCCGAGGCCTTTCCTGAGTGGAAACACCGTTGTAAAGCCCAGTGGTCACAACGTTCGGAGTATTGAAGATTATATGGATCCCTCGCTGCTGCTCGGGATTTCAGAAGCAGGCTGACTGCTACTCGTAGCGCAGACCCTCAATAGGATCGAGCTGCGAAGCCTTACGCGCCGGATAGTACCCGAAGAAAATTCCTACGCCCGCCGAAAACAGGCCGGAGATGACCATGATCCGGGCCGAGAGCAGTATGTCCCACTGCAATGTGCTGTGCAGTACGAAAGCGCCCAGTGCTCCGGCCAGGACGCCCAAAGCGCCGCCCAGCAGGCTCATCACCATGGCTTCACTGAGAAACTGCAACTGAATATCCTGCTCCGTGGCGCCAATGGCCATGCGGATGCCAATTTCGCGGGTGCGCTCGGTGACCGAGATCAGCATGATGTTCATGATGCCGATTCCGCCCACCAACAGCGACAGCGAGGCCACGATGCCCAGAAACCACATAAACACGTTGGCCGCGGCTAGCTGGGTACGAATGAGTTCTTCAGGAGTGCGGATGTTGAAATCATCGTCTTCGCCCGCGCGCAGGTGGTGGCGTTCGCGCATCACGCCGATGATTTGCCGCGTGGCTTCCGGGATGGCGTCGCGAGACGCGGCTGAGAAGTAAATATCGTCGAGCCATTCCTGCCCCGTGATCCTCTTTTGCGCCGTGGTGATGGGGACTACGACGAAGTCGTCCTGATCCCAACCCGTAGACGAGAACCCCTTGGCCTGCATAACCCCGATCACTTTAAAGGGGACGGCGTTGACATTGATGGTCTTGCCGATGGGATCTTCGTCGCCAAACAAGTTGCTGGCCGGGGTCTGGCCGAGGACGCAGACGGCCGCATTGTGGTCCATGTCATCCTGGGTAAAGGCAGCGCCGCTCCCGATCGGCCATTTGCGAATCTCAAAGTAGTCCGGACTCACGCCCCGGTACTGCGTGCCCCAGTTCATGTTCCCGTAAACCACCTGGATGTGACCATCCACGTTCGGCGAAGCGCTCTTGATGCCGGGAACCTGGTCCAGGACAGCCTGAGCATCGCCCGTAGTCAACGTCTTGATGCCGCGGCTGCCGATGCGGACTCCGCTGCGCGCGCGGCTGCCGGCCTCCACCCAGATCAGGTTGTCACCCACGTTGCTGAGTTGGGTTTCCACGCGGCTGGACCCGGCCTGGCCCACCCCGACAACGCAAATAAACGAGCCTACGCCCATGATGATCCCCACCATGGTCAGCAGACTGCGCATCCGGTTGCGGACTAGCGCTTTGAATACCTCACGAAGAATGGTTTCCCAAGACATTTGTTGATCAGTACCGTCCCGAAGAGAACTGGCCGTCAGCAGGCGGAAATCCGGCCGTCAGCGCTCAGTCCTGACGCATCTTCCTTGCGATCTGCAGTGAGCTATTCTTCCGTCAGACCTGATTTTACGATCACCCGATGACCCGATCCCGCTCTGCGGGATCACCCCGATTTCTTCTCACTCATACCGCAAAGCCTCGATCGGATCCAACTGCGCTGCTTTCTGCGCTGGATAGTATCCAAAAAAAATCCCCACGGCCATGGCCATCGCCGCAGCTCCCACGACCGCCGCGGGCGAAATCAGGATCGGCCAACCTGCAATCAGATAGGTGGCATAGGCTAGTCCAACGCCGAACACGATGCCAATGGCTCCGCCGATCAGGCTCATGACCAGGGCTTCAACCAGGAATTGCCGTTGCACGTCGCTTTCGGTGGCGCCGATAGCCATGCGAATGCCGATCTCGCGCGTCCGCTCGGTCACCGATACCAGCATGACATTCATAATGATCACGCCCCCGACCAGCAGTGAGATTCCGGCAATGGTGCCCAAAAGCGCGGTCATCACCTGGCTGCTTTCCTTGGCCAAGTCGGCGATGTCGGCGAGATTGCGTACGCTAAAGTCGTCGTCCTGGCCGGGACGAATGCGGTGTCGGTCGCGCAGCAGCGCCTCAATCTGCTCCTTGGCCGCATAGCTGGCCGAGCGCGATTTGGCGGAGAGCATGATGAAGCGCAGCCAAGGCTGCCCGGTGATCTTTTTCTGCAACGTGGTCAGCGGCACAATAATGTTATCGTCCTGGTCTTCGTTCATCGCCGGGGACTGCCCTTTGGCTTCGAGCACACCCACCACCAGGAAGGGCAGGTTGCCGATACGGATGGTCTTGCCCACCGGTTCGGTAGCGGCAAAAAGGTTCTTGCGCACTGTCTCGCCGATCACGGCAACATTGGCCGCAGTGGTCACGTCGTCCTGGGTGAAGCTGGCGCCGCTCTGGAAAGGCCAAGCGCGGATTTCAAAATACTCAGGCGTGCTGCCCGTGATACGCGTGCCCCAGTTATCGTTTTCATAGACCACCTGGGCGGTGGTCTGGGTGCCCGGCGCCGCCAATTCGACGGCGGGACACTCCTTCACCATGGCCGCAGCATCCTCTGTCACCAGTGTCTTGGTGGCGCCCCAGCCGATGTGCAGCCCGCCGAAGTTCCTTGAGCCCGAGCTGACAAACACCATGTTCGAGCCCAGGTTCGCCAACTGTTTCTGGATAGTCTGGTCCGCGCCCTGCCCGATTCCCACCATGGCGATCACCGCGCCTATGCCGATGATGATGCCGAGCATGGTGAGAACAGTGCGCATGCGGTTGCGGGCCAGCGCCCGCATGGCTACCCGGAGTGTGGAGATTAAATCCATATACTCAGAGCGAAGTTGGTAATTTTGTAAGTTGGTAATTGGGTAATTGCCACGGCGCTCGACGGTTTGATTTTCCAATTACCAAATTATCAACTTACCCACTTACCAAGCTCGTTTCAGTCCTCCAATACCGGCAAGGTCTTCAACACGTCGCCAGCGACAGCACGGCCTGCGACGGCTTCGTCGCGGCGGATCTTGCCGTCGCGAAAGACAATGCTTCGTTTTGCGAACTCCGCGATGTCGTGTTCGTGTGTAACCAGAATAATGGTCAGCCCGCCGTCGTTCAGCGACTGGAAGATTTCCATCAGCTCCACGGAAGTGCGGCTGTCCAGGTTGCCGGTGGGCTCGTCGGCAAGCAGGATCGACGGCCGGTTGACCAGGGCGCGGGCAATAGCTACGCGCTGCTGTTGGCCTCCGGAAAGCTGCGAAGGAAAATGGCCGGTGCGTTCGCCCAAGCCGACCATCTTTAGGGCTTCCAGGGCACGGCGCTGGCGCTCCGCTTTATCGATGCGGGCATACAGCGTGGGCAGTTCGGTGTTTTCGAGAGCCGTGGTGCGCGCCAGAAGATTGAATCCCTGGAACACGAACCCGATCTTGCGGTTGCGGATTGCTGCCAGTTGCTGCTTGTCGAGCCCGGCGACATCGGTTCCATCCAGCAAGTAGCGCCCCGAGGTCGGTTTGTCCAGGCATCCCAGAATGTTCATGAATGTGGACTTGCCGCTGCCGCTGGCGCCCATGATAGCCACGAACTCACCGCGTTTAATCTCCAGGCTCACGCCGCGCAGTGCGTGTACCTGGGTTTCTCCTAACGAGTAAATCTTGTGGATGTCCTCTACATGAATGACGGTCTCGTCGCTTTGCGGCGACGTTTCGCGGGCGTCAGGAAGGGAAACCGAAATGGGTTCTTGGGTGCTCATGCAGCCGGTTATTTCCCGCGCGTTGCGCCCGGACCGCCCATGCGCGGGGCTCCCGTTGACGCGCGGCCCTGAGCCACGCCTGTAACCAGTTCATCACCCGGCTGCAACTCGCCGTTCAGTTGCTGCACGAGCTCGGTGAAGGTGTGATCGGTGATCCCCGTCTTAATCCTAACCGGTTCCAGCGATTTGTCCGCACGCTGCTTCCACACCACTTGCGTCTCGTAGCGGGGACCCTGGACATCGCCACCGGCGACTGGGGATGTGGTCCTCGTCCCCGGAGGCCCGGGCGCGCCCGTCTTGCGCGAGGCTTCAGGTGCGCCGGACTTCTGCGCCGGCGAACCGGCGCCCTCTGGGATTCCGTACTGCTGGTAGAGCGCGCGGACCTCTTCCGGCGCCAGATCAGGCTTATAGCGCAGCGCGCCGTTGGGCACCTTGACGGCGTTGGTCACAGCGGCCACAGGAATCGTTACGTATGCAGTCAT
>DATFQZ010000167.1:0-3563 GCA_035263765.1 Candidatus Angelobacter sp.
GAATGCTGGCCTTTGGCGGACCGCGGCTCTAACACCGCGTAGTCGATGCTGATGTTTTCGCACTTCGGGTACAGCTGGTTGAACTTCTTCTCGAACTCTTTGGTTCCCCAGGCGGCCGCGATCTCTTCCAGGTAGGGCGCGCTTTCTGAAAAATGTTCACGCAGGGCTTGTCTCAGAGTGGCCGCGCTCCATACAAACATGCCGCTGTTCCAGTAATAGTTCCCAGCGGAGATGAACTCTTCCGCGCGTTGCTGGTTCGGCTTCTCCGTGAAGCGCGTGACCCGGAACAGCTCCGCATCGAGCTTGTCGCCGGTTTCGATGTAGCCGTAGCCGGTCTCAGCGCGCGTGGGCTCAATGCCCATGACCACGATGTTGCCTTCTTTTCCCGCGATCTCAATGGCGCGCCGCAGCACCTTATGAAATGTTTTCTCGTCGTTGATGACGTGGTCGGCAGGGAACATTCCGATGATGGCTCCAGGATCGACCCGTTCCAGCAAGAATGCGGCCAGACCGATCGCCGGAGCGGTATTACGCGGCTCCGGCTCCACCACGATCTGTTCGGGCGGAATTTCCGGAAGCTGGCTTTGAATTGCTTCGCTGACAAATTCGTTGGTGATGATCCAGAAAGCCCTCTCTTCGCCCAGGGGCAGCAGGCGCTCCACGGTCTTCTGAATCATGGTCTGCTTGCCGTCCAGCGCCAGCACCTGTTTCGCCAACCTGCGCCGGCTGCGCGGCCAGAAACGCGTGCCGCTGCCTCCGGCCAGAATCACGGGATAGAAAGAAGGTTTTCGCATTCCTTAGTTGTTATTTCGCCTTTGCAATGGCGTTCTCCGGCAACACAGTTGCCGGGTGTCCCACCGGCTCCACCGGCACCGACGAACAGAGAAATTCCACTTCCCATTGCGGCCTTAGCATAAACCGGTCGACGCCGGCGGGAACAACGATTGCTTCTCCGGTGGAAAACGTTACGGGCGCGGCTCCCTCGCTCTCGATCACGCCGCAACCCGCCGTAGCCACCAAGCACCAGACGCCGCGCTTCACGTGCTTGGGCCTTTGAAACTGCCACGGTTGTGCCAGCTTGAACTTGTCCACGACGAAACACGGAGCCGTTACCAGGTTAACTTGAACCCTGCCGTTCTCGCTGTGCTCGCGTCCTGGCGTGACTTTGCCGGCGTGCGTCCGTTCTTTGACAGCGCGCAGACCTTCCCCAACGTGCAACTGCCGGGGGCGGCCATAGTCATAAAGGCGGTAGGTGGTGTCCGAGTTCTGCTGCGTTTCAACGATCACCGCGCTCCCGGTAATGGCATGGACGGTGCCGGCATCCACGTAAAACATCTCGCCGCGACGTAGCTCAATCCAGTTGAGGAGAAACTCCATGCGGTTCTCCCGGATGGCCCGCTCGACCTCGGCTTTGGTGGTTCCCGGCTTGAGCCCCAGGCCGATCTGCGCGCCCGGGTCAGCGTGCAACACGTACCAACACTCGGTCTTCCCGCACGGCTGGCCGGCCAGAGCGGCGACTTCATCATCGGGGTGAACCTGGACGGAGAGGCGGTCTTTGGGAAAGAGGAACTTGATGAGCAGGGGAAAGCGCGAGGCATCTGGTACTTCACCCAGCAGACGCGCTCCATGTTCGCGGCTAAGGTCGGCCAGCGTGCGCCCGGCGAGCGGGCCGTTGGCTACCACACACGCGTCGCCGGTCAGCCAGGCCTCTCCGATGGGGTTGCCCGCGACTTCGCGCGAATAGAAGGGCGCCAGATTCCGGCTGCCCCACACGCGCTCGTGAAATTCAGGCCGCAAAAGCATTGGATAGAGATCAGGCATTTAGGTATGCGCGCAGACGATTCTCTGGCAGTGGCTCCAATCTTAGACTCGCAAAAACGCAATGGTGTTGTCCTGAGCTGCTGTGCTGCGTTACGCGCCGCTAAAAAACCCATCCATGCCTTACAACGAGGCAAACCAGGCCTGCATCCGCTCCAGCCCGCGCTGGATCTCCGTCGACGATGTTGCGTACGACAAGCGGATGTGGTCGCGCGTACCAAAGGCCTCCCCCGGAACCGTGACTACATGAGCTTCGTGCAGCAGACGCCTTGCCACCTCAGCCGCGGAGGTGATTCCAGCCTTGCCGAAATACGTTGCGACGTTGGGATAAACGTAAAACGCGCCCTCCGGTTTCACGCAGGTGATGCCGGGAATTTTCGCCAGTGCCGCGAGCGTTTGATCGCGCAGCTGCAGGTAGTCCGCCTTCATGCGCGCCACACAGTCTTGCGGGCCATCCAAAGCGGCAACCGCGGCTTTCTGGATCATGTGCGCGGTGCTGGACGTGCTCTGGCTCTGCAACTTGGCCATGGCGTTGACCACCGGCGCCGGTCCCAGTCCATAACCCAAACGCCAGCCGGTCATGGCATAAGTCTTGGAGAGCGAGCCGATGATCACGGTGTGCTCGCGGGCTTCAGGTACCGAGCCCGCGGAAAAATTACCGCTGTGGTTCAGGTAAACGTAACACTCATCGGCAATCACATAGATCCCGCGTTTGTGCGCCAGCCGCAGAATCGCGGTGAAATCTTCGCGATCGAGCACGGCGCCGCTGGGATTATTGGGGCTGTTAAGGATGATGGCGCGCGTGCGCGGCGTGATGTTGCGTTCGATGATCGCGGCGGTAAGGCGGAATCCGTCGGACTCCTGGGTCTCGGCGTACACGCACTTTCCACCTGCATATTCAATGATGTCTTTGAACGACACCCAGTACGGAACCGGCAGAATGACTTCATCGCCGTGGTCCACCAGCACCTGGATGGCGTTAAACAGCGCCAGCTTGCCGCCGGTGGAAGCGATGGCTTCCTCCGGCTTGTAGGCCGATCCGAAATCCGCGGCATGGCGCTTCACGATTGCCGCACGCAACTCGGGAATTCCCGGAACCGGCGTGTAGCGCGTGAAGTCCTGCTGGATGGCGGCGATAGCAGCATCCTTTATATGTTGCGGCGTGGAAAAATGCGGTTCGCCCGCGCCGAACTCTACAAGATCGGCGCCCGCTGCCTTGAGCTTCGCGGCCTCCGCCACCACGGCCATGGTGGCCGAAACCTCAATCCGGTTTACGCGATCACTGAACTGCTTAACTTCAGGAAGGGTCGCCATGATTCATCCTCGCTCAAATTTTTGCTGCCGTACGCTGAAATTTTTCACGGAGCCTTTGCTCCACCAACTCCGGTACCAGACCCCGCACCGAACCACCAAGTCTAAAAATCTCTTTTACCAACCGCGAGCTCAGGTACGAGTAAGCTTCGGCCGGCATCATGAAGACTGTTTCCAGTTGCGGCTGGAGTTTGCGGTTCATCAGAGCCATCTGCAGTTCGTATTCATAGTCGCTGATGGCGCGAATACCACGCAGGACCGCTTTGGCCTTCTTGTGCATCGCGTAATCCACCAGCAGTCCTTCGAATATGTCGACGCTGACGTTTTCGTAGGGCCGAACCATCTCTTCCAGCATGGCGCGACGCTCGTCCAGCGTGAACAGCGGATCCTTCTCGGCATTACGCAGGATGCTGACAATCAGCTCATCAAAGATC